>JBBROT010000040.1:0-14773 GCA_038229155.1 Bryobacterales bacterium
GAGAGCACAGGCCTGGGCGCGGTGGTCAGGGCAATCTGGCCGTCCGTCCCGCCGGGGTTTGTGTGTCCCTCGCCAGTTCCATAGAGCGAGATCACGGCACCCTTACTCGCCGGGTTCTGAGCGCCATTCAGCGAACCGTCCTGATTGATGGCTGCCGCTTGGCCAGTGCCCGAAGAATCCAGACTGAAAATGCCCGGTTGTGCATCGGCAAAGGCCATCGCGTATCCCGGCGACGTACTTCCCTTATAAGAAACGGTAATGCGCGGAGTAGTCGAACTCAGGCCATAAGGCACAATCGCGCCCACTTGCCCCGCCGACACATAAAGCAGCGGCGCCAATCGCCCATCGATGGTGACCGTGACTCCCGCTAGTGTAGTCGCCACGCGCCCGGCTTTATCCAGTTGCAGAGTAACCAGTTGGTCCGGCCCCAGCCCATGGCCGAAGATCGCGATAATCTCACCGGGCGCAATAAACCCCGAAGCATAGCTGGCCGCGTTAGTTACGCCGTTCGGCGAGATCGCTTGCGCCAGCAGGCCGAGAGCGAAGAGAGAACTGAGCACTGGCCCAAGTATGCGAAGCGCGCGCCCGGTTGACAATTCCCCGCGCCGGCGGAAGAGATAACTCCTACCGGACGGAGAGAGTCACTCGCTTTCGCCATGTCAGCGCCGGCAAGCCCCGCGCCGACGGCTGAACGCTATAAATCACCGGTAGGCTTCTTTTCGGTCAAGGACGCGTTCGATCTGAAGGTGATCTCCGTGATCGCGGAAGAAGACGCGGTGGTTCTGAGCCCGAAGGCGAATTAGCGGCGGCTCGATGTCTTTGAGTTTCTTGGTTGCGTCTTCACCGGTAAGGAGGAAGCGAGCGAGGGTAGTAAGGATCTGCAAGGCGATGGGCTGCTCGACGGCGCGGATATCGGCCCTCGCCTGATCGGTCCAGACGATCTGTTTAGCCATTGCCTACGGTTCGCGGCTCATTTTCTCCCAGTCGGCCATGGTGAGGCCGAATTCGGCGAGGACTCGTTCATGGGGAATGGGGTCGTTGTGCTTGCTCCATTCGTCGGCCTCGGCAATGGCCGTGGCTTCGCCGGGGCTGAGCCTGTCGCTGTCTTCTTCAAGAAAAACTTCGAGGAGGTTGCGGACGGCACCGAGTTTGGCGGGCGGCAACAAATCGATGAGAGCGTGGGCTTGTTGCCGTTCCTGTTGGAGGTCGGGTTCCATGGCTTACTTCCTTTCCCAACCGTTGGAAACGGACTGCCAGCGAAGCCCGCGTTTGTCGCTGCCGAACCGCAAGCGGTCGCAACTGACAATCAGGGCGGTGGCGACATCACAGATCACTTGTTGCACAATTGCCAGCGTATCACCGGTCCTAATTATTTGGTCCTAGCCGGTTATCGCGGCCTGTGAAGAATTCCGACGTAGCGCGCGAGGCATATAATAGAGTCCGAAGGCTCCCCATGAACAAGTATGTGAAGTTTGCCGGTTTGATGGCCGTTATCATCGGCGTTCTGATTTGGCTGGCGACCGCTAACGTTTCCGAATCGCAGACCTATTACAAGACCATCTCAGAGCTGAACCAGATGCCCGACAAGGCCAAGGAAAAGCGTCTGCGTGTTGGTGGCGACGTAGAAAAAGGCTCCATTACGCGCAAGGCCGATCTGGTGGAATTCACGCTGGCGCAGGACAACCTGCATCTGCGCGTGGCCTACACCGGCCACGATCCACTGCCCGATACGTTCAAGGATGGTGCGCAAGCCCTGGCCGATGGCCGCATGGGTTCCGACGGTGTTTTCCGCGCCAATAAAATTCAGGCGAAATGTTCTTCGAAATATGCCATCAAGCCGGGCGAAGCGCCTCCGGGTTTGAAAGTGGCTCCCGCGGCAACCAAGAGCATCTAGCAAGGTGGCGTTAACGTAGCATTATGGAAAATCTAGGGGCATTGGCGGTACTGCTCGCGTTCTGCATCGCGATCTATGCGGTGGTGGCGAGCGTTGTGGGCAAAATCAAGCGCCGTCCGTATCTGGTGCTGAGCGGCGCGCGCGCGGTCTACGCGGTGTGGTTTCTGGTTACCGCGGCCTCGGGCATTCTGGTCTACGCGCTGATCGTGAGCGATTTCCGCTTCGCTTACGTCGCCGGTCATTCGAATCGCGACATGCCCGCGCTTTACAAGTACACAGCGTGGTGGGGCGGTCAGGAAGGGTCGCTGCTGTTCTGGAGCTGGATACTTTCTACATATAGCGCCGTTGTCGTCTTTACCAACCGGCGCAAACTTCGGGAGATCATGCCGTACGTGGTGGCTGTGATGGCCACCGTGCAGTGTTTCTTCCTGATGCTGAATACGTTTCTCGCCAGCCCTTTCCAGATGCTGGCCGTCGATAAAGTGGTCACGTCGGTGGCCGATGGCCTAGGCCTGAATCCGCAGTTGCAGTATTACGCCATGGCCATCCATCCGCCCATGCTCTACCTGGGCTACGTGGGCTTCGCCGTGCCGTTCGCCTTCGCGATGGCGTCGTTGATCACACGCCAGCCTGGCGATGCCTGGATTCACACTACGCGCCGCTGGTCCATTGTGGCGTGGCTCTTCCAAAGCTGCGGCATCATGCTCGGCTCGGCCTGGGCGTTCGACGCGCTGGGCTGGGGCGGCTACTGGATGTGGGACCCCGTCGAGAACGCCTCGCTCCTTCCCTGGCTGGCCGGCACCGCCTTTTTGCACTCCGTGATGATGCAGGAAAAGAAAGGCATGATGAAAGTGTGGAACATGGCGCTCATCGCCACCACGTTCTTCCTCTGCATTTTCGGCACGTTCCTCACGCGCTCCGGCGTAGTGAGTTCCGTGCACGCATTCGCCGAATCTCCCATCGGTAAATATTTCGTCGGCTTTCTCGCGCTCGGCATCGCGGGCACCATCTATCTCATCCTTGACCGACTCGATTACCTCAAAAGCGAAAGCGAACTCGAAAGCGTCGTATCGCGCGAATCCAGCTTCCTGTTCAACAATCTTCTGTTGCTCGCAAGCTGTTTCGCCGTCCTCTGGGGAACCCTGTTCCCGGTCATTTCAGAAGCGGTCACGAACGAAAAAATTTCTCTCGATCCGCCGTGGTTCAACCGCCTGATGATCCCGATCGGGCTCGGGCTGTTGTTCCTCACCGGCGTCGGTCCGCTCTTCGCCTGGCGGCGCACCTCGGTCGAAAGTTTGCGGCGCAACTTCCTTATCCCCGGCGTGCTGGCTTGCGCCTTGGCCATCGGGCTTTTCGCCGCGGGCATCCACAATTATTGGGCGCTCATCTCGTTCGGCTTCTGTCTCTTCGTCGCCTCCAGCATCGTCTCGGAATTCTTCAAAGGTGCCCGTGCCATCGGGCAGAAGAATCAAATCAACTTCGCGCATGCGGTGGTGGAACTCACGCACCGCAATACACGTCGTTATGGCGGGTATCTGGTGCACATGGGCATCGTGTTGATGTTCGTGGGCTGGACGGGTTCGGCGTTCAATCGCAACGTGACGGCGGAACTTCCCATGGGCGGCAGCTTTGAACTCGGCAAATACAAGATGACGGTCGCGAAAATGAATCAGGGCGAAAATCCGAATTACAAGTGGGATTCCGCCGTGCTCGCGGTTACCAAAAATGGCAGTTCCATCGGCGAAATGGAACCGGAACGGCGCTACTATAAAGCCGCGCAGCAGGGCCTTGGCCATGTCGCGCTGCGCAACCGGCTCGATGAGGATCTGTACATCAACTTCGCCTCCGCCGAAGCCGGAAAGAGCGTCACCCTGCAGGCATACATTTTTCCACTGGTCAGTTGGATCTGGATCGGTACCCTGGTGCTGATCTTCGGTACGCTCATCGCGCTGGTCCCCAGCAAAGTGGCCCGGCAATACGCGCGCACGCAGGTTGTGGGAATGGCGGAGACACCCGTTGCCATTGAAAACTAGTCTGCTGGCTGTTTGCCTTGCCGCCGTCGCCATCGGGCAGACGCCGCAAATCGAAAGTGCCGATGTGGAGCGCGTGGGTGCCCACATCGCCTGCCAATGCGGCGGCTGCAAGGAGAGCGTCTCCTGCCCCATGGCGAAACGCGGCTGCGGCTTCTGCGTGCCCGCCAAGGCTCGTATTTACAAGATGCAGGCGGCGGGCATGTCCGATTCCTCCATCATCGATGTCTATAAGAAGGAATTCGGCGACAAGGTCTATCTCGCCGACCCCAGCTCTTTCTTCTGGCTCACGCCCACGCTGGTGATCGTGCTCGGAATCATGGGAATCGTCTATTTTGTGCGCCGCAATCAACGTCCGAAGCAGCTTGTCCCCGTGCCCGCGCAAGACCCCGCGCTCGACAAATATCGCGATGAAATCGACCGCGAGATGAACAAATGGTGATTGCGCTGGCGGTGGCCATGTCCGCCGTCGTCATGGGCTTCCTGCTCTTCATCCGCCTGCGGGATCTGCCCGTCACGCCACCCGTTTCCCCCTTCGCCCACCTGGATGAACGCAAAGCTTCCATCTATGAAAACCTGCGCGACCTGCAATTCGAATACCGGCTAGGCAAAATGTCTGACGACGATTACCAGCGCTCCAAAACCGATTTGCAAAAGGAACTGGCGCGCGTGCTGGCCGACGTGGAAAAAGTGGCCCAGGGTCAGGCTCAACCCGTCAAAGTGAAGAGTGTTCCCCAACCAGTAAAGCCCTCCGCGCGTACTTCCTCCTGCCCGCATTGCGGAGCGGCATTCGCGCAGGATCTGAAATTTTGCGGCGAATGCGGTAAACCCATGAAAGCATGATTGGCGAAATACTTAGCTCCCGCTCGGGGCCGGCAATTGGGTTCGTTTTTGCTTTTTCCTTGTTTGCGGCAACGCTGAGCACGGCAACCCTGAACGCGGCACCCATCGATGGCGTAGTCACCAACGGCACCACCGGTAAGCCGCAGGAAGGGGCCACCGTAACCATGTTCCGCGTGGGCGGCAATGGCCCGGAATCGCTCGAATCCGTCAAGACAGATGCGTCCGGCCGGTTCACTCTTTCGAAAGATGTTCCCGGCCCGCGCTTGTTGCAGGCCGCCTTCGACGGCGTCACTTACAACCGCATGGTGCCGCCCGGCACTCCCTCTTCCGGCATTGAAATCAAGGTGTACCGCGCCGTGCCGAAGCCTGGTTCCGCCCGCGTGGATCAGCACATGATGCTGCTTGAGCCCCAGCCCGATGGCCGCATGACGGTGAGTGAAAGTTACGTCTGGTCCAACGACGGCAACACCACGTTTAACGATCCCGCGAGCGGCACGCTGAAGTTTTATCTGCCTCCAGCCGCCCAGGGTCAGGTCACCGTCAACGTGCTTGCCCCGCAGGGCATGCCCATCCGCCGCGCGCCGGAAAAGACCTCGACGCCCGATGTGTTCAAAGTGGACTTCCCCATCAAGCCGGGCGAATCGCGCGTTGATCTGAATTACGCCATGCCCTTCAAAAGCCCGGGTGAGTTCGTTTCGAAAATTTACTATAAGGGCGGCCCCACGCGCATTATTGTGCCTCCCGGCGTGAGTCTTGCCGGCGCGGGCTTGCAGAACATGGGCGAAGGGCCCATGAAGGCCACCATTTACAGCACGGAAGCCCCCGAGTTCAAAATGGATGTCGCCGGCACCGGCGTTCTGCGCGGGCAAAATGCCGATGGTGCCGATCAAGCCGATTCCGGCGGCGGCAGCCAGATCGCGCAAATCATGCCCAAGCTCTACGGCTCAAGCGATCCCAAATTAGGTTTCGCCGGTGCGGTCGATAGCGTGAAATGGGTGCTACTCATCGTGATCGGCATGCTGGCCGTGGGCTTCGCCATGCTCTACCGGGCCGGCGTCGAAGAGTCTCCCGCGGCAAAGGCGAAAAGTGGTCGCCGTTGACCGCGTCTGGAAGTACTTTGGCGATTTTCCGGCACTGCGCGATGTTTCTCTCACCGTCCCTCGCGGGGCCTGTTTAGCCCTTCTGGGCCGCAATGGGGCGGGGAAGACCACACTGCTGCGCATCCTCGCGGGCTTTTCGAAACCCGCCAAAGGCACTGTCACCATCGCCGGTGCCGCGCCCCGCGATCTGGCTGCTCGCGCGAAGGTTGGCTATCTCGGCCATGGCATCGCCGTGTGGGACGAGCTTTCCGCCGAAGAAAATCTCCGCGTCTTCGCCACCCTCTATGGTGTCGATCGCGCCGCCATCCCGGTATGGCTGGAACGCGTCGGTCTGTTGCGCGTGCGCGATGGGCTAGCGCGTGAATTCAGCCGCGGCATGCGCCAGCGTTTGGCCATCGCGCGCGCCTTCCTGCATGAGCCCGAACTGCTGGTGCTCGATGAGCCGTTCACCTCGCTGGATGATCGCGCCATCGCTCTCCTGCAAAACCTGCTGCGAGACGCACGCGAGCGTGGCGCATCCGTCGTGATGTCCACCCATCAGTTGCGGGAAGCACTCGAACTCGCAAGCGATGTCGTGCTTCTGAAGAACGGCCGGGTCGCGCACGCCGGGCCCCGGACAGAAGAGATGCTCAACGATCCTTCATGGCTGTACGCGCGGTACGGCGAAGGATGAACGCGTTCGGGGCGGCCATCGCCATCGCGCGCAAAGACCTCCGCAGTGAACTGCGTTCGAAAGAGGCAACCAACGCGGCGGTGTCCTTCGCCCTGGTGATCCTGCTCATTCTGAGCTTCGCCTTCGAGCCCACCGGTGAAGAGATACACGCCATGGCGGGCGGCCTGCTCTGGATCGTCTTCGCTTTTTCGGGTACCCTGATTCTGAACCGCACCTTCGCGCGCGAATTGCAGAATGATGCGCTGGAAGCTTTGATCGCAGCCCCCGTCCCTGGCTGGGCGCTCTTCCTCGGCAAGGCCGCATCCAGCATGGTCATGATGCTGGTAGTGGAACTTGTGTCCCTCCCCGTGTTCGCCATCTTTTATGGCGTCACGCTGGTCTGGACTTTGGCCCCCGTCATCCTGCTGGGAACCTGGGCGCTGGTCGTCGTCGGCGTCTCCTTCAGCGCGCTCACCGTCAACGTGCAACTGCGCGAAGTGATGCTGCCGCTCCTCATCTATCCCACGCTGGTTCCGGCGCTCATCGCGTCCATGATGCTCACCGGTAATCTGCTGGATGGCCAAACTTTTTCGGGCGATAACATCACGTGGCTGCGGCTTCTGGTAGGCTTCGACATCATTTACACGGCGCTTGCCGTCACTTTGATTGATATCGTGTTAGTGGGATAAAAAGCTATGCGCGAAAAATTTATTTACGCTCTCGGATCGCTGGGCGCGCTGGCGCTCGTCGCCAACATGTACAACATTTTTCTGGTTTTGCCCGATGAGGCAAACCAGGGTGCCATCTACCGCATCATCTTCTTCCACGTGCCCGCCGCCATCATCGCGTTCACATTCTTTTTCGTCGCGCTGATTTGCAGCGTCGCGTTTCTCGCCTTCAAGAGTTCGAAGGCTGATGCCGTCGCTGTTGCGTCAACCGAAGTGGGCGTTGTCTTTGCCATCGTCAACCTGGTAACCGGCAGCATCTGGGGCCGCAACATCTGGGGAATCTGGTGGACCTGGGATTATCGCATCACCTCCATGTTTGTCTGCGTTCTGTTGTACCTCGGCTACCTCATCATGCGGCCCGCCATTACCGATCCCACGCAGCGCGGAACGCTCTCCGCCGTGCTCTCCATCTTCGCGTTTTGCGATGTCCCCATCGTCTGGTTCTCCATCCGCTGGTGGCGCACGCAGCATCCCGGCCCGGTGCTTGAAACCGGTGGCCTGCCCCACGCGATGGCCATGGCGCTTCTCTATAACTTCATCGCGTTGCTGATGATCGGCACGGCCCTGGTGCTGGTGCGCCTGCGTAGCGAACATGTGCAGCGCGAAATCGAATCGCTGCGGCGCTTGGCGCTGGTGGAAGCATAATGATCGAAGCACGCAACTTCATGTTTCTGTTTTACGGTCTGGCCGCGGCATGGCTGATCGTAATCGGATATATTTTCTATCTGGTGCGACGCGATCGCAAACTCTCTAAAGAGCTGGGTCGCTTGCGCAATCTGATCGGCGATGGGGAGCGAACGGAAAAATGAATCGTAGAAATCTTTTGAAGATGGCGCTTGCGGGCGGTGCCGCGACCGCTGTGACGGTGGGTCCGAAAGCCGCTCAGGCGGCGAAGGGCATGCCCGCGCCAAAGATCAAGGACGTGCAGGTCATCGAAACTCAGCCTGCTGGAGTGCGACTCACCGTCGTCAAAATACTGACCGATCAGGACGGTCTCCACGGCTACGGGTGCGCCACATTCACCCAGCGCGCCGATCTGGTCAAGCCCGCCGTCGAGCGGTACCTGAAGCCGTTCTTGATGGGCAAGACCACTGACCGCATCGAAGACATCTGGCAAAGCGCCTATTTCAGTTCGTATTGGAAGAACGGCCCGGTGCTGAACAACGCCATCAGCGGCGTGGATCAGGCGCTCTGGGATATTAAGGGTCGTCAGGCGAACATGCCCGTCTACGATCTGGTTGGCGGCAAGACCCGCGAAGCGGCTGATTGCTACGGTCACGCCGATGGTGCCGAACCGGCCGAGGTTGTCGACAACATTCGCAAATGGCAGGAACGCGGTTTTCGCCACGTGCGCGCGCAGGTCGGCGTCCCCGGCTTTGCCGCGTATGGAACCGCCGCGGGAAGAATCGCCGCAACGGGCGGTTTTCAGAAAGGCGCGGTCTTCGAACCGGCTTACTACACGCGACGCGTGGTGGCCATGTTTGAAGAGGTTCGCAAGCAGCTCGGCTTCGAAGTGGAGTTACTGCACGATGTACATGAGCGCGTAACGCCTCATCAGGCAGTGCAGTTCGCAAAAGACCTGGAAAAGTACAAGCTTTTCTTTTTGGAAGATCCGCTCTCCCCGGAAGACATCGACTATTTCCGTCAAATCAGGCAGCAGTGCGCGACACCGATTGCGATGGGCGAACTCTTCAATAGTCCGCACGAATGGATGCCGTTGATCACCGAGCGTTTGATCGATTACATTCGGATCCACGTCAGCCAGGCGGGCGGGTTCACACCGTGCCGCAAAGTCGCGATCCTATGCGAACTGATGGGGGTGAAAACCGCGTGGCATGGCCCGGGCGATGTGTCGCCGGTCGGTCATGCCGCGAACGTCACGCTCGATCTGGTCAGCACCAGTTTCGGCGTGCAGGAATATTCGCCCTTCAGCCCCGCGCTGCAATCCGTCTTCAGCGGCTGCCCTGTGATGAAGGATGGCTACCTGTATGCGAATGAAGCTCCGGGCTGGGGCATTGAAGTGAATGAAAAAGAAGCGGCGAAATTCCCGTTCGGCACCAACGAACGCGGCGAGCGTCAACAACTGAACGGCGGCTGGGGCGAAGTGCGCAAGCGCGACGGCAGCGTCATCAAGCAGTAGGGAAGTAGAGCCGGACCGGCGGATTCCGCGATGACGATTTATCCGGCCGTTGCTCTCTTGCTGTTTCCCGTACTGCTGCTTCTGATCGATCTGGGCCGACGCCTGCGCGACCGGCAGCCTCAACTTAGCGGCAACAGCGCCATTGAAGGCGCGGTCTTCGGGCTTTTCGGGCTGCTTCTCGCCTTCACCTTTTCGGGCGCAGTGGCCCGTTATGATATTCACCGCGAACTGCTGACGCGGGAAGTGAACTATATCGGCACGGCCTACCTCAGGCTTGACTTGCTCCCCGAGCAATCCCGTCCCGCGTTGCGTCAACTGTTTCGCGATTACATAACGTCGCGCTTGAACCTGTTTGCCTCGGTAGGCGAAGAGGTCTCTCCCGCGACGGCCACTTTACAGCACCAGATTTGGGACCGTTCAGTCGCCGCCGCCTCCTCCGCGGAAGCTAGCCCCGACGCTACTAAACTGCTGCTCCCCGCGGTGAACGACATGATCGACATCACCTCCACGCGCCAGAATGCCTTCAACATGCATCCCCCGGAGATTGTTTTTCTGTTGCTCTTAATCTTCAGTTGGGGCAGCGCCTTTCTGGCCGGCTACAGCATACCCGCCGAGCGAAGGAACTGGGTGTACTCCGTCGCGTTCTCACTGGCAATTACCATCACGGTATACGCCACGCTCGAAGTCGAATTCCCCCGCGAAGGTCTCATTCGCTTAACCAACCTGGACAGCCACTTGATCGCGCTGCGTGACTCGATGAAGTAAGTGGTGTACGGACAACCACGGTCAAATGGGTGAGTAGAATGGCTGTAGGCCGGAAGCAACATCGGCGGGCATGATCGGCGGGCACAATTGTGATTTCATGTTGTGTCAACGCCAAGTAGAAATGTCCTCATCTGGCGGCGACAGTCGATTCGGCATAGCTGAACGGCCTGGCCAGCTTGCGGGATGGCTGAATCGGGTAACAGGATCGCTTGCTCGGAGCGCGGAGCCGGTGCGGGTGCCGGGTCGGAAAGGGCAAATAAATCTTTTACCGTCGTATCCAGCGCCCTTGCCAACCGCAACGCCACCGCAGTATTTGGCACGAACGTGCCCGCTTCCATCGCGTAGATCGTCGTCGGCTCCCCCCAATAGCCGCGGCCAGGCTAATGGCTGAAAGGCCCCGTTTCAGCCTGAGCTCACCGAGTTTCGTTTCGATGCTGGTTTCGTTGTCAGCCATATGCAACAATAATCCCCATTCTATTTGGCTCACGATGGCCGCGCGCAATTGTGTCTTGTAAGGTTGTCATTGATACCCTTACAAGACATGCGTGCGCTTCAGGCCGTAACGGCAATCACCCCCATGTTTTTGTATCCCTCGCTTTGTTTTTCTCAAGCCGGGAAGGCGGAACTGTTCGGCACCATACAAGACCCCGCGCGTCTGGGGATAGCGAGCGCCAAGGTCACCGGCGAAGACGAAGCCACAGCGGCGCGGTTCAGCGTCATTACCGATCCCAAAGGTGAATATCACTTGCTTGGCTTGGCGGCGGGGCGATACATCTTGACCGTGGAAAGGACCGGCTTTCGTTCGTACCGGCAAACTTGTATCAGGCTGCGTATTTCAGACCAGACACGGCTCGATGTCCAGTTGGAACTGGGCCAAGCCGCGCAAGCGGTTGAAGTAAAGGCGGAAGCTTCCCTGCTTGAAACGGCCAGCGGTTCGGTGAGCTTTCACGTGGGCCGCACCGAAGTGGAAACACTTCCGCTCGACGGGCGTAATTTCGTTACCCTCATCGCGCTCTCGCCGGGCGTGGCTTTGCCGGGCGGCGGGTCGCTGCTGCCGCGAATCAATGGCAGCAGGCCGCGCACTAACGAGTATCTGTACGACGGCATCAGTGTGCTGCAGCCGGAACCGGGCCAAGTGGCTTTTTACCCCATCATCGATGCGGTCGAAGAGTTCAAGCTCAATATCAATGCATACTCTCCGGAATACGGCCGGTCCAACGGGGGAACGGTGATGGTCATCGGAAAATCCGGCACCAATCGCTGGCACGGCACTCTTTTCGAATTCTTTCGGAATGAAGATTTGAATGCACGCAACTATTTCGCACCGGCGGGTCCGAAGCCCGAATTTCGCAGAAACCAATACGGCGTGACCCTCGGTGGACCCATCCTGACCAACAAGACCTTCTTCTTCGCGGATTGGCAGGGCACGCGTTTGCGCACAGGCATCACCCGGCAGAGCGTCGTGCCCACGCTGGCCCAACGCAACGGCGTGTTCAGCACACTGGTTTACGATCCCGCTACCTCGCCCCGCACTGCCTTTCCCGCCAACACTATTCGGGCAAGCCGTTTCGATCCGCTGGCGCTTCAAGTTTTGCAGCATTACCCGTTACCGAATGCGGCCGGAGCCAACAATTACATCCATACAGCGGTTGAACCCGATAGCCAGGATCAGTTCGATGGCCGCATCGATCAAGTATTCAATTCAAAGCATCGTGCCTTTGTGCGCTACTCGTATCTTCGCGACGACGACAACCCCGTCACCTTTCTTCCCGAGGGCAGCGGAAATCTGACTTCCGGCGTTACAGGACATGCCATCACGCGGGGCGACGGAGTTGCCTCCGAGCACGATTGGGCATTGTCACAGGGCACTCTGAACCAGGCCCGCTTCGGTTATACGCGGCGAACTGTAAATCAAACCTCACTCCAGAACGGCGGAGTTGTTATACCCGGCGCGCCGGCGAGCGCATTCCCCTCTACGCTGCCCATCTTTACAATTACCGGCAATCAGCAAATCGGTCCCACCACCGCCGCCAACACCAATTTCACGACGACCGTTACGGAATACCTCGACACACTCTCTCTGGTTCGCGGCAGGCACACCATCAAACTCGGAACCGATCTCAGGCGGGAAGCTCTCGACATCGTGAATCCTGCAAATCCAACCGGATCGTATGCGTTCACAACAACCGGTTCCAACAGTTCCACCGGCGCAGGCGGGAATGCGGTTGCCTCTCTCCTGCTTGGTCAGGTGAATGCATTCAGCATCGATATTCAAAACAAGGTACTGCAACCGCGCGCCCACATTGCTGAGTTTTTCGTGGGCGATGACTGGAAGGTTTCGGGCCGGCTCACCCTGAATTTTGGCACCCGCTACACGCTCAATTTCCCCTCGACGGAAAAAAATAATCAGACCGCCATCTTCAACCTGAACACACAGGTTCTGGATTTTCCTCATACCGCGCGTGAGCTGGAATGCTGCAATTTCGGTCCGCGCGCCGGCCTTGCTTACAGGCCAACCGATTCAGTGGTGGTTCGTTCCGGCTACGGCCTGGTTTGGTTTGAACAGACGGGAATCACAACCCCTTTCACGCTTCCGCAATTTCCTTTCGTGCAGACCATTGGGCAGCAATCGCAAGACAATATCAATCCCGCGTTTCAACTTTCTAGTGGACCCTCCGTGCAGGTGTCCGCGCCCAACGCGAATTCCGGTCTCGGCCAGGGCGTCTTCGGTGTGGACCGGAAAGTGGGCTCTGGATATTCACAGCAATGGAACATGACGGTGCAGAAAACATTTGGCCGGAATCTTAATCTCGAAGTCGGTTACCTTGGCTCCAAGAATACGCACCTCGGGCTGCCAGAATCCAATCTCAATCAATTGCCGGCCGCATCCCTGGCACTCGGGTCTGCGCTGACATCCCGTGTTCCCAATCCCTACTTCAGTCAGATTCCGGCATCTTCCTCTCTCGGTCAACCCACTATCGCCCAGCAGCAGCTTCTCCGTGCGTATCCGCGCTTTACCAACGTCGCACTCTTCCGTGACAATGTGGGCGATTCGGGGTACGAAGCCGTTCAAGCAAAGCTCGAAAAGCGCTTCTCGAAAGGCTTGACGTTCAGCTTTGCTTATACCTTCTCGAAGCTGATCGATACGGCATCCACATACTTTTCGCAGACCATCTTCACGGGCCCAACTCTCACCACCATCGGCGCGGCGGACGCGTTTAACCGGAAGCTCGAACGCGATGTGTCGAGCGGCGACATCCCACGTGTATTTTCCGCCGGATGGGTGTACCAGGTCCCGCGTTTATGGAAGATCTCCGGATGGCAGATTGCGGGCCTGGTGCGAGTTCAGGCTGGCGACGCTGTCCCTGTGACGCAAGCGACGAACACTCTGTCGGCTTTTGGATACGCGGTGCAGAGGCCGAACCTTTTGAGCAATCCGAATACTTTTGCCGATCGCAGTGCTTCCGTGTGGTTCAACAAGGCGGCATTCACGGCTGCGGGGCAATACGCAATTGGCAACAGTTCCAGAAATCCGGTGCGCGGCACTGGATTGCAGAATGCCGATTTGATGGTTGGCAAAACATTTCAGATCACGGAGCGCCTGAATCTGGAATTCCGCGCCGAGGCGTTCAACGTCAGCAATACGCCTCCTTTGAACGATCCGAACGGCTCATTCGGCAGCGCCGCGTTTGGAACCATCACAAGCGCGGGAAATCCCAGAGATTTTGAATTTGTCGCAAAGTTACGATTTTAAGAAAGTGCCGGCACCGCGGGACTATAGCTTCGCAGGCCATTTCTGGTGGCCGTGCAATACCGCGATCAGCTCTAAGGTGCCGCGGCGAACTCGGTACGGAATAATAAATGAAGTGTTTGACACGACAAGTTCTCGCGTGCCGGCTACCCTACCGGGTCGGCCCATGTCAGGCTGTGTTTGGAGCAGTTCGACAGAGTAAAGTATCCGCTTGGCAACCAGCACTGCGTTCTGCTCAGAGTCTCTTGCAATGTATTCGCGAAGCGCAACTAAGTGCTTAATGGCCTTCCGGGACCAGACTACATTCACCGTGGTATCTTCTTCTCACCGGACTTACCCCAAGTGCTGAGCCAAGCGGACACCTTCTCGTGGCTCACGCTATTTCCGGCATCAAGCTCGGTGATCGCGGCCTGAATCTCCCCGATTTGCCACTCCTCAGAATCTACGTAAGCGGTTATTGCTTCAGCCGCCAAAAAGGACTTCGAGCGCTTGGCGCGTTTCGAGAGTGCATCCAGGCGCTTCTTGGTTTTTGCATCGATTCGGATGGAGAGAGTTTCCGTCATGCATTGTGCTCAGTTGTACACATTCTCCCACACTCCACTGTTCAGTCCGCCGCGCCAAGACTACAGACTGGGCCGTCGTATACCAGGACAATGAAATCCGGGCGGTATTTGGCGGTTTCGGAGCCGTAGCGGTAAGGGCCTTCGAAGCCCAGGCTGTGGCTTTTTACGTAGGCGCGGACTCTTAGATGCTCTTCGGCCACCCGGCTCGATTCCATAGGTACCCCAAACCATCAAGGCGAACGCAACTCAAAGCAGTACACTAAAACGTTCGCCCGATGGTCTCATCAAATTTCGAGTTCCTCCGCTC
>JBBROT010000041.1:0-14622 GCA_038229155.1 Bryobacterales bacterium
GGACATACAAGTAAAGCCGGCGGCTGAGCGGGTACGATTCGGTTCTGACTGTATTGACATTGGGAATCAGGGGCGAGGCACCCTTCTCAGAGATGGCGATCACTTTCGCGCCCGCGGTATAGGCCAGGCCCACGAAGCCAATGCCGTTCACGTCCCTGGCAACCGCCGAGACCAGATCTTTGCTGTCTTCAAATCGCTTCGCTGTGGAAACCAATGCACGCGTACCCAGCACGCGGTCTTTGAACGTGTCGAACGTTCCCGATTTATCGTCGCGCGCGTAAACTTTCCAATCCCTTCCGGAAGCTGTCCCCGCAAATACGGCACCCACCTCCTGAATGGTCATGCTGTCCGTCGGGTTCGCCTCATTCACGATTACGGCCACGCCGTCCAGGCCCAGAACGCGTTCGTTCGAGTTCGACGTAAGGTCACCCAGGCTCTTCTTCAAGAGATCCGCTGCTTCAGCGGCTTTGATTTTGCGGGACGACATGCCGATGTCGCACGAAGCGTCTGAAAGAGAGGTAAACGCGGTGGCGCTGCCGTGGGCCGCTATTTCCACCCTGACAGGGTTGCCATCCTTCGTGCCCGATACTCGAACCTCTTCTCCGCCTGTCTTCTCGCGGTGGATGTTGGTGGCACCCTTGCCGGCGAGCCACGCTTCAGCAAGTGCCGGTACAAGTTCCGCGCCGATCGTATTCGATCCGCTTAAGCGAAGCAACGTGGTGCTGCCTGAACCGGAACTGGACGTTCTGAAATCCGCATTGCTATTGGGTTTGTCCGTCGCGTCGCTTCCCTTGTTCCGCGTTAGAAAATAGAACATGCCGCCCGCCGCCAAAGCCAGCAACACGGCCGCGAGAATCATCGGCAAAGGATCGCGCCGGGAACTTCCCTTTTCCGTTCCGGCCAGGGCGGTGAGCGGCCTTTTGCACTCCTGGCAGACGAAGTCCGCGCCTTCCGGCATGCTTTGCGATTCGCGTGTATCCGCTTTGGTACACAAGCCGAAGTTGGTGCATTTTCCGTATCGTAAGGCCATGAAAGATTACCTCTGTTGAAGAATTGTATCGGCGAGGCGGACGGCCTCAGAGAATGCCCGGACAGTTTTGTCGAGCGGATTTTTTCGCTCGGCTTTCACCGCTTCTAATTCGGTTAGAACCTGTTTGGTTAATTCGTCGCGCTTGGACTGATGCAGGTAATCGGAGGCAAGCGACTGTGTAACGGAAGAGGCCAGCGCGTCAGAAGCTTCCGCATTCGGGTTGGCCCATGCTTCAAAGAAATCCCTACCCAATTGGGCCGGTTCACGGTCGAAGCCGCGCTCGTCCTTCGCCAATAGATACAGACCTTTGACGCCGGTAGCTGGATCTTCCAGGAACTGTACGGAGCCAATCGCTTTGGCGATTAACAAGTTTGCCAGGTAGCGTTTCGGATCTGCTTCCGGAAGAAAAAGATCAGGCAGTTGAGCGCCATCGCCTTCACCATGAAGTTCGAATTTCGCCTGATCGCCATCGGCTCCGGCAGTTCGCTGCAAGTAGCGTTCACGCAGGAAAGCCACGTCTTCCAGATAGCGCGCCGGAAATAAATTCGTCAGCGTAACCAGAGTGATTTCACTCTGCCGGCTTGTGCTCTTGGTAATTTCCTTCGCTGTGGTTTGCGCGTTCTGGCTGAATTCATTGCGCAGCGTTTCGCGAAACTCCGGCAGTTCCTGGGAATCGGGGAGGATGATGGTCAGGGCAGAAGTCTTCGAACCGAACGTTCCCGGGCCGCGCTTCCCTTCTTCATTGCCATTGAACCGGACATAGTTCTTGGCATGAGACAGGATGCCGATCACGTAGCTGCGAAGCGCTTCCGGGTTGCCGCCGTACTCGCGATTCAAGCGATCGATCACGCTCACGCCGAGTATGCGCGGGCGATCGTTACTTTCGGCTACGTAGTTGTTGTGCGCGTCCGTCGCGTTCTGCTCGCAGGTGCTTTCGAGCGCAGTAATGAACTTTTCACGCGGCACGCGTACGTTGAATGAAGTGAATGTCAGATTGTCTCCGAGCAACGCGACAATTGCCTGGCGCACGGCAGCCGCCTGCTTGGTCTGAATGGCCTTATCGCGAACAATCGATTTTACGAAATCCTTCACCACGGCGGGCTTGTAGAATCGGACCACCTGCTTCTTCATATCGTCTTGCCCGTTATCGGCAAGCCGTGAATCCATACCCGCCGAGAATGCTTTAGACGCCTCTTCGATGTTGCTGGCCGCACGGCCCACTTCATTGGCCAGATCGTTCAACTCCATCGTGAAGAACTGCGAAAGGTACTTACCGTGATTGAACGCCTCAACTTGTGTCTGCAGAATGTACAGCTGCGTGAGGTGTTGAGATTGGGCATTAAACAGATCGGTGCGTTTGCCCATCATGCCGCCCAGCCAGTTGATCTTCGACCATTCAAGACCAGTTGCCTGCAGCCGGTTTTGCGCATCGCGTACGTTGTCCTGCAGCTTTTGCAGGCGATCGTCGAATCCGCGGGTACGCTCTTCGAGCGAGGCCAGCAAGGCGGCAAGCAAACGCGCAGTATCCTGCATGGAGCGAGCGCCGTTGGCCCAATCCTGAAACAGATCGCGCTCGATTCGGGCACGCAACTCACGGGCATGATCGCGGGCGTCGCCGCGCTTGGTTTCGTAGAACTTGCGAACGCCAAGGTCGCGATAATTTTCGCTGTAAGCCTGCTGATACAGCTTAGCCAATTCCGCCAGCCATACGCGCTCATCCGTTGCGAACGATTCGCGGACAGTGGTCTGGAAATTCGGTTGAAGGTCCATCCAGAACTGCTGAATCGGCTTCCAACGTTTGTTGTTGGCCTCATCGGGCAGGATGCCCAGCGACAAGGTGAGATGCTCATCGGTCAGGCGCCAACACTCAACGGTTTCTTTCTGCCGAACGAATTCGTTGAACGATTGGTTGGCGGCTTCATCGACATAGCCCACCGTGTCGGACCAGCGGTTGTACTGAAGCTGCAACGCCGCTTGGCGGGCCAACTGGTACGTCATGTATTCGTGGATCTCTTCCTCCGGATACGCCACCTGCTTGATTCCGAAAGTGCAGAAGAGCCGCGACCTTTCGGCGTGCTTGCTGACAGGCGATTCTTCCGCGCGAAAATCCATGTTCTCGTACGTTTCCATGCGGCGCAGCGCGTCCCAGGTCATGCCTGAGGCGGCGACTACCTTTTGGAACAGAAACGAAGCCACGATATCAGGCAGTTCTTTGTCCAGATCCACCTTGATGCGCTCTTCATTCTCGTCGGAGAAGAGATAACAGTTATTGAACGGATCCTGCAGCTCAAGCCGGTCCCGGCGGACACCGGAGACATCGTGCGGACGATAATTTCCGGTGGCAAGCGCATTCAGTTCCAGCAGCGCGGCGTATCCGTTCGCGTGGTAATTTGCTTGCGCGCGGTTAGCCGCGGGCGTGCGGTCCGGCAGCAGTGCGTAGACGATGATGCGATTGCTTTTATCCGGATTCAGAAGACGGATCTGCGAGATCACGTCAACGATGCAGCCGCTGCCGGTGCCGCCGGCAAGACCGGCGCAAACGTGAAACGTGGTGCCGGAAACGCCGCCTACTTCCATCTCCCGCGTAAGGCTTTGCAATTGTTCGCGAAATTTCGTGATCTGGCAGGCAAAAAGGAAGCGGCCCAGATGTCGCTTCTGACCGCCGACAATGTTGGCCGCGTTCGCGGAATTGAGAAGATCGCGAAACGCTTCGCGGTTTCCAATCCAGGGCGATATGCCGGGATAACTGGCTACATTGTCGAGCACCGACCCTAAGTTCAGGCCCGAAATCAGCAACTGGCTTGAGAGCGGGAGCTGCACGCTCTGCCCCAGGATGCGCCAGGTGGGGTCATCGTGCTTCATCAATTCATCGCTGGAATCGATGTAGAGGTAACGGACGTTGACGCCCTTCGGCTGCTCACTGCGAAAGCTCTGGTAAATTGTTTTTCGGAAGGATCTGATGATCTTGCCGCCCGTTCCCCCGAGCCCAACCAACAGGTGATTGGCGTTAGCCATAGAGATTTAGGGTACGATACTTTCCCGCCTCAGGCTAGCGTCTTTTTCTCCACTCTTGCTACAAAAAGGTTACAGCCTGAGGTTCGCGGCAGACCGATCTATACGGTCCGGGAGTGTCCTAATCAGAGCGGCGCGACCCGCGGGCAGACTAGTGGGCGCTGGCGCGCTTCATGAGCCACGCTCCGCTGAGGCAGACGAAGCAGCCGGCTATGGCGAGAGGCGCAACACTCTCATGGAGGATGGCGACGCCGAGGATCATGGCCACCACGGGGATGAAGAACGTGGAGCCGGAAGCGCGGGCGGCACCGAAGCGGCCGGCTGCTTTGGCGATGAGGACGTTCGCGATGGCCGTGCCAAACATTCCGAGAGCGAGAAGGGATAGCGCGGGCCCGAGGGACCAGTGCGCGGAGAGTAGATCGGGAATGCCCAAGGGCGCGGTGAGCACCAGTGCTACGCCCTGCGCGCGCCAGATGACGGGGATGGCGCCGTACTCCTGCTGGAGCGACCGGGCCAAGTTGATGGCGAAGCCGTACGAGATGAGCGCGGCCAGAATCATGCCGATGCCGAGCGCGCTGCCGCTGGCTTCGTTCATTCCAGGCACGGCCATGAGAACGGTTCCGGCAAGGCCGACGATGAGCCCCGTGGCAACACCGGCGGAGGGAGCGCGGCGGGCGATATAGGAAGCGACAAGCGTCGCGAACAAGGGGTTGGCACCATTCAGCATGCCGGTTAACGCGGAGGAAACACGCTGTTCCGCGAACGGGAACATACTGAGTGGGAAGGCGAACCAGAGCAGGCCTAGCCACGCCACGGAAGGCCAATGTGCGCGAGCCACCGGCTTTCTGGCGGCGGGGAAACAGGCGAGCGTGGCGAAGCCGATGCAGATTCGCACGAAGCAGACTCCGCTGGGCCCGATGGCCTTTAGACCTTCCGCGATGAATAGGAACGAAGCGCCCCAGATGAGCCCGGGGAGGATAAGCAGCAGCCAGCCGTTGGTCAAGGCTACATAGGATGCACCAGCGGCGCGAACGGTTCAGGCGGGATAGCCGGCAGCGCTTTTGATGCGCGCGATCTGGGCGATGTGCCGCTCGATGTGGAAGCGGAGAAATTCCAGACGCTGGCGGGCATTGAGAGGTCCGCAGAGGAAGTGCGGGTAGATTACGGTTTCGAGATCGAGCCCGGAAAGGACGGGATGCAGTGGGTCGAGGATCTGCTGGCAGGCTTCGAAATAGGCGATCCAATAGGCCAGGGGGCCGCCGATGTGCGGAGTAGCAATGGGCGGCGCGCTTTCCTTCGGCCTCCAGGTGCGGGCCACGATTTCTTCGATGCTCAGGCCTTCGTTCACGTTTTCAGCTTGCGAGCTTTTGTCTTCGGCGGCTTGCCAGATTTTACTGACGCCTGAAACTTCGGCCAGCACCAGATGTTCCAGGATCTGCAGGGTGGACCATTCCCCTTCGGAAGGCTGGAAGGCGGCTTGTTGCGCAGTGAAACCTTTCACCTGTAGGATGGCCTGCGCGCGCGCGGCGGCCACGGCACCGATGAGCTGAGCGACGTTGTCCAGAATGGGCATGATTCCCATAAACTATATCCAAGTGAATCCCACGCTCCCTGAAATTTTAGATTCGAACGACCCCAGCCTTTATGCGGTGAACTCGCATGCTCATGGCCCGCAGGGTTCGGCCCCGATTACTCCCGAGATGCTGTTGCAGCTTCCTTCGGGCGACCTGTTCGGGTGGTCTCAGAATGCCGGCATGGGCTGGAACCCGGCCAAGCTGGGCGGCAAGGAAGTGCTGATCCTGAGCACGCATGGCGGCATCCGGCGCGAAGATGGAACGCCTGTAGCGCTGGGCTACCATACCGGGCATTGGGAAGTGGGTCTGCTGATGCAGGCGGCGGCGGAGGAATTATCGGGCCGCGGAGCGATCCCTTTCGCGGCGTATTGCACGGACCCTTGCGACGGCCGCACGCAGGGTACGGTGGGCATGTTCGACAGTTTGCCTTTTCGCAACGACGCGGCAACGGTGTTCCGGCGGCAGATTCGATCGTTGCCGACGCGGTCCGCCGTGCTGGGCGTGGCGACGTGCGATAAGGGCCTGCCCGCGATGATGCTGGCGCTGGCGGGGACGCCGGATCTGCCGAGCGTGCTGATACCGGGTGGTGTGACTCTGCTGTCCGATCAGGGTGAGGATGCCGGGCGCGTGCAATCTGTGGGAGCGCGATTCGCGCACGGCGAAATAACACTCGAAGATGCGGCGGAGAACATGTGCCGGGCTTGCGCGAGCCCGGGTGGCGGCTGCCAGTTTTTGGGTACGGCGGCGACGTCGCAAGTGGTGGCGGAGGCGCTGGGCATTACGCTGACACATGCCGCGCTGGCACCTTCGGGGCAGCCGATCTGGCTCGATATGGCGCGACGATCGGCGCGGGCTGCGCTTTCGATGGTGGCGAGCGGAACACGGATGCGTGACATCCTGACTGACGCTTCGGTGCGCAACGCGATGATGGTGCATGCGGCGTTCGGCGGGTCGACGAATCTGATTTTGCATTTGCCGGCGGTGGCGCATGCGGCCAAGTTGCGCCGGCCGACGTCACAGGATTGGGCGCATACAAATCGACGTGTGCCGCGGATTGTGGACGCGCTGCCGAACGGGCCGCGCTCCTTCCCCACGGTGCAGGTTTTTCTGGCTGGCGCGGTGCCTGAGGTGATGCTGCATTTGCGTCGCGCCGGTTTACTGGAAACGGACGCGCGCACCATTACGGGCGAGACCCTGGGCACGATGCTGGATTGGTGGGAGCAATCGGAGCGCCGCCACGAGTTGCGGAAGAGGCTGCGGGAGATGGATGGGATCGATCCCACGGATGTGATTATGGATCCCGATACGGCTAAAAGCCGCGGGCTCACTTCTACGGTGACGTTCCCGCATGGGAATTTGGCTCCGGGCGGCTCGGTCATCAAGAGCACGTCGATCGATCCGAGCGTGGTGGATGCCGACGGAGTGTACCGGAAGCGCGGCCCGGCGCGCGTGTTTCATTCGGAGGCCGCGGTGGTGGCTGCAATTAAGGGCCATGGTCCAGATCAGCCGAAGCCCGGCGAGATCATCGTGCTGATTTGCCGCGGGCCGATGGGGTCGGGGATGGAAGAGCTGTACCAGGTGACTTCGGCGCTGAAGCATCTTTCGTTTGGGAAGCACATCGCGCTGCTGACGGATGCTCGCTTCAGCGGCGTTTCGACGGGCGCTTGCATCGGCCATGTGACGCCGGAAGCGCTTGCGGGCGGCCCGTGCGGCAAGATTCAGGAAGGCGATTTGATTGAGATTATTATCGACCGAAACAACCTGGAAGGCACTGTGAATCTGGTGGGTGAAAAGGGCCGCGAGTTCACGGCGGAAGAGGGCACGCGCGTTCTTGCGGAGCGGCGCATGCGTGAAGGGATGGCTCCGGACCCGCGGTTGCCGGAAGACACGAAACTGTGGGCGGCGCTGCAGAACGTGAGCGGCGGCACGTGGGGCGGCTGTGTATACGATGTCGATTCGATCTTAGCGGCCTTGGGTAAATGACGGGACGCTACGTTACCGTTGAGCCGCTCGAAAGGCGCCACGCGGCGGATATGTGGCCGCATCTGGAAGACCGGCTTTGGGATTATCTGGCAGAAGGTCCGTATGAGACGGAAGAGGCGTTCGCGGAATCGGTGGAGGTGAAGAGCCAATCGCGCGACCCGCGATTTTTCGCACTGGTGGTGAACGGGGAAGCCAGAGGCATGGCGGCGTACTTGCGCGATGAGCCGAAGCATCGCGTGATTGAAGTGGGACATATCCTATACACGGCCGTGCTGCAACGTGGCACCGCGGCTACCGAGGCGATGTATCTGATGGCGCGGCACGCATTCGAAGAGATGGGCTACCGGCGTTATGAATGGAAGTGCAACGCGCTGAATCTGCCCTCGCGGCGCGCGGCGGCACGGCTTGGGTTTACGTTCGAGGGAATATTCCGGCAGCACATGATTGTGAAAGAGCGCAACCGCGATACGGCCTGGTTCAGCATGCTGGATAGCGAATGGCCGGAGCGCAAGATTGAGTTCGAGCGGTGGCTTCACCCATCGAACTTTACAGATGACGGAATACAACTTACGAGTTTGAGCCATTAACTATGGACATACGAACCACTCTCCTGGCGCGCAGAGGCTTTCTTGCGGGTGCGGCGGCGCTTGCGGCGGAGACAGGCACAGCGCAGACCGCCAGCGCCCGCACGTGCCGCGCTTTTCCGTTTCCAGCTATTCGTATTGGCACTTTCGAGGGGAACGGTATCCGCTCGATAAGGTGCTGGGTCATGCGGCGCGCCTGGGCTTCGATGGCGTGGAGATTCTGCATCGGCAGATGACGGACGAATCAACGGACACGCTGAACAGATTGAAGCGGGCGGCGCTGCTGCGCGGACTCGCGCTGGTGATGTTTTCGATTCACCAGGATTTTGTTTCTCCGTGGGCCGATGAGCGCGGCCAGGCGATCCGGCACACGCAATATGGAATCGAACTGGCCGCTAAGTTGGGGTGTCCGGCGGTGCGCATCAATTCGGGATGTTGGCGGACCATACGTCTATTCGACGACTTGATAAAGGTGAAGGGAGATGAGCCGCCGATTCCCGGCTATACCGAACAGGACGCCACTCCATGGTGCATCGATTCGATACGCGCCTGTATTCCGGCGGCGGAAAAAGCGGGCGTGATGCTGATGCTGGAGAACCATTGGGGCATGACGATGAAGGCGGATAATCTGCTGCGAATTGTGGATGGCGTGAATTCGCAGTGGCTGGGAATCAATCTGGATATCGGGAATTTTCCGGGCGACCCATACCCTGAGATTGAGAAGCTGGCACCGCGCGCGGCAATTGTACACTTCAAGACTTATTTCGGGGGCGGAGAGTATTACACGCTGAAATTGGATTACAAAAAGGTGGCGCGGATCTTGCGAAGCGCCGGCTTTAAGGGGTACGTATCGCTGGAGATGGAGGGCAGGGAAGCCGCCGAATCAGCGGTTGAGAAGAGCCTCAACGCGATGCGCGACGCTTTCGCTTAAGCTTACCTGCCCGAGTACAACAGAGAAGCTTAGATGGTTTTCAGGTAGGCGATGAGGTCGTTCTTTTCCGCATCTGTGAGCATATCGTTGTATGCGGGCATGCCGTTACCGCCGGCATTGATCAGCGCGCGCACATTGGCTTCGGTGGGCGCTTTGCCGTTCACCATTTTCTCTTTCTTGAATTCGCCCTTCAAGCCGGGGCCCATCTTCTTTTCGGCGCTGTCGGCGTTGTGACAGACGCTGCACTGCTCGAATACTTCCTTGCCTTTCGTGGCATCGCCATCTGCCCCGAAGGCCGACATCGAAATCGCCATCGCGCCGGTCAAAGCCATTACTGTCAGTCTTCGCATCTCCAAAATCTCCTCGCGATTCCAGTCTACAATTTTTGTCCCCAAAGCGTGTGAATCCTGTGCATCCTTAATGTAAAGAACTCTTCATGCGAATACTTCTCTTTAGCGGAAAAGGCGGCGTGGGCAAAACCAGCCTCGCGGCTGCCACGGGACTTCATCTTTCACGGCTGGGGTACCGCACGCTCATCATGAGTGTGGACCCCGCGCACAGTCTGGCCGATTCGTTCAATCTGGAAGGCAGCCTGTTTCACGGTTCCACGGGCGATCCGGTAAGCGTGAGCCCGAATCTTTCCATCCACGAAGTAAACATCCAGGTGGAGATCAAGCGGCACTGGAAAGAGATTTCGATGTACCTGACCAGCGTGCTTCGCACATCGGGCCTTTCGGGCGTGGAGGCGGAGGAACTGGCGATTTTGCCGGGCATGGAAGAGCTAAGCGCGATGATGTATATCAACCAGCACCGCCGCTCGAACGAATACGACGTGATTGTGCTGGATTGCGCGCCCACGGCGGAATCGCTGCGCTTCATCAGCATGCCCACCACGCTTGATTGGTACATGAAGCATGTGTTTCCATGGCAACGCAAGCTGGTGAAAGCGATACGGCCGCTGGCGAACCGCATGGGGCCGGTGGAGATGCCGGGCGAGAATTATTTCGATAATCTGCAATCGCTGGCCGGGCGGGTGGATGGGATTGCGGAGTTGCTGGAAGACCCGAACGTTACCAGCGTGCGCCTGGTAACGAACGCGGAAAAGATGGTTCTGAAAGAGACCCAGCGCGCGTTTGTTTATTTTTCCCTGCATGGTTTGACGGTGGATGCGATTCTGGTGAACCGCGTTCTTCCGGATTCGGTGCAGGATGTCTGGTTCGCGGAATGGCGCGCGTCGCAAGGCAAGGTGCTTCAGGAGATCGATGAGTTTTTCTCGCCTGTGGAAGTGCGGCGGGTCCCGCTGTTTATGCATGAGGTGATAGGAATGGATGGGCTGACCGAGCTGGCGAGCCATCTGTACCGCGCGGATGAAGATCCTTCGTTGGTGACGCGTACGGAAGCACCGTATTCCTTCCATAAAGAAGATGGCCGGAATGAGGTGCGGGTGAAGTTGCCGTTCGCCGCGAAGGGCGACGTGGGATTATTTAAGAAAGACGATGAGCTGGTGGTGCAGATCGGCACGCTGAGAAGGCATATCGGCTTGCCGGTTTCGATGGCGGCGTTATCGCCGGGGAAGGCGCGGCTCGAGAATCAGGTGTTGACGATTGAGATGAAGGAGAACTGAGATGAACGAGAAAGTGGAAGGGCAATGTTTCTGTTGCGGAGCGGGTCCGCAGCTAACGGCGATTGCAAAAACGGTGCTGCCGACGGAAGCGCTGGAGCATTTCAAGGCGTCGCATGTGGAGTTTTTGAAGGGGCTTCGGCATCTGCTGGACGCCAGAATTCAGAAGATGAGTACTGGAAAAACTCACGGTACCAGTATTCCGGTCGATTAGGCATACAACTGTGTCACGATAGGGATAGTCCACAATGCCGAACCGCGACCAATTCGAAGCTGATTATGACAAGATCGTCCGGGAGGAAATCGAGCGTTTCCGCGTGCGCGCCGAAGAGTATCTCTCGGGCGCGGTGACAGAAGACGAGTTCCGGGGATTCCGCTTGCGGCACGGCATTTATGGTCAGCGCCAACCGGGTGTGCAGATGGTGCGCACGAAATTTCCGGCGGGTGTGGTGACGGCGGGGCAGATGGAGCAATTGGCCAATATTTCCGATCGGTTCGCAGGCGGGAAAGGCCATATCACAACCCGGCAGAACATGCAGTATCACTTTGTTCCGCTGGCGCAGGTTGCGGACATGATGCATATGCTGGCGGATTCCGGCATGACCACGCGCGAGGCTTGTTTCAATACGGTCCGGAACATTACGGCGTCGCCGAAAGCGGGCCTGAGCCGGAACGAAGTTTTCGATGTACGGCCGTATGCGCAGAAGCTGGCCTTCGCTTTCCTGCGGCAAGACCTGACGGACAGCATGCCGCGCAAGTTTAAGATCGCCTTCAACGGCTGCCCGGACGATGACATGCTGCTGGGGATTCACGATCTGGGCTTTCAGGCCGTGATTCGCGATGGCAAACGCGGTTTCAACGTGGTGGTGGCGGGTGGGTTGGGGCCGATGCCGGTGGAAGCGGCGGTGCTGGATGAATTCCTGCCGGAAGATATGCTGGTGCATCGCACCGAGGCCGTTCTGCGGGTATTTAACGAGTATGGGAACCGCAAGAATCGCAATAAAGCGCGGCTGAAATTCGTGATGCGCGAGCGTGGGTTCGAGTGGCTGAAGGAAACCATCGAGAAGGAATATCAGGACATTCTGACGAATGGCGGCATTCCGATGCCTGAGACGGTGCCGGAAGGATTTGGCGGGTTTAGTTCCACGCCGCCCGCGTTGGGGCAAGGCGCTCTGCTGCCTGTCGTGAATCAACGTTCTGGCAGTGCCGAACTGGACCGCTGGCTGGAAACGAATGTGGAAGAGCAGCGCGAAACCGGCTATGCGATGGTGACGGTGACGGTGGATCAGGGCAACTTGACCAGTGCGCAGATGCGCGCGCTTGCTTCGCTTGCGGCCGATGCGGGCGACGGCTTGATCCGGATCACGGTGGACCAGAATTTGCTGCTGGGCTACATTCCGCTAGCCAACCTGCCGCGCGTGCATGCGGCTTTGGCAGCGGCGGGCTTGGGTGAGCCGGGGGCGCATCAGATTGACGATGTGGTGACCTGCCCCGGCGCTTATTCCTGCAATCTGGCGCTGACGAAATCGATGAATCTGGGTGCGGCGATTCAGCAGACCGTGCGTCGTTACACCTCTCCTGAAGCGCGCAAATTGAACGTGAAAATCAGCGGCTGCCCGAACTCGTGCGGCCAACATTGGACGGCGGATTTCGGCTTCTACGGCAATGCCCGCAAGATTGAAGGGCGCGAGATTCCTTACTACCTGATGGTGCTGGGCGGGACCGCGAAGGAGTTCGGGTACGCGATTCAGAGCGTGCCCGCGCGCCTGGCTCCGACGGCGGTGGAACGCGTGTTGGATCACTACCAGGCGAACCGGCTGCCGGAAGAAAGTTTCCGCGCCTATGTTACCCGCCATAAGGTGGCTTTCTTTAAAGAGATGACAGCGGATTTAGCGAAACCGCCAGAGCTTTTTCCTGAAATCTACAACGACTGGGGCGATGATTCCGCGTTTTCCTTGCAATTGGGGCGCGGAGAATGCGCAGCCTAGGTCAAGGCGCAAGTTTTTTGCCAACGTGCGTTTTATAAGCCTTTTGAGGTTTCGCGAGCGACACGATCGTTAATCATTCGTCACAATGCATGGAGAGAGTCTATTCATGCGTTCGTATTTGTCTGCTTTGTTGCGGCGTTTCCGCGGCGGATTATTCCTTCAGGTTTCTTACACCTGGTCAACTCAAAAAGAACATTGAGCGCACGACGCCACTTGGCCGTATCGGTCAGCCGAATGACATCGCAACTGCCGCTGTCTTTTTCGCCAGTGACGATGCCGGGCTGGGTAACCGGTCAGACGCTTGTGCCTTCCGGCGGCGCGCGTCACCTCTTTTCGGCGGAGCCCCGCTGCAGGATTTTCACCCGCACCGGCTTCTTGCCGAACCTCTTGGCTTCGGCATGGTCGGCGATGAAGAAATCGATATGCCGACCACCCACTTTGCGGCCTGTATCCTGAACGGTGTAAGTGCCGGAGTAAGTCCCGGCTTCACGAACTTGTATGCGTGAGCCAAGCGGAATCACGGAGGGGTCGGCGGCAACGGTTCTGCCTTCGCGCGTGATCTTGCCCGATGCGGTCTCACCTTCGGCGGAGTACGCGGTCGCTTCAAAACGCATCCATCCCGCGGGCCTGTGCGCCGCGGGCAGGATGCCGGTAAGTACGATCAAGAGTGCCGCAAGTTTCACTTCGCCAGTTTACCAGCGGAATGAAAAAAGCGCCGGATCTTTTGAGGACCCGGCGCTTCTGAACTACAGGTTGTTGTTAGTGCGTTACGCGGTGCGGTTGGCTTCGCTCTTGCTGTCGCCTTCAATGGCCGCTTGCGCTGCGGCCAAACGCGCGATCGGCACACGGTACGGGGAGCACGAAACGTAATCCATACCGATTCGGTAGCAGAACTTCACTGAGCTCGGTTCACCGCCATGCTCGCCGCAAATTCCCACTTCCAGGTTTTTATTTGTGGACCGGCCTAGCTTGACCGCCATCTCCACCAGCTTGCCCACTCCTTCCTGATCGAGCACCGCGAACGGGTCGGCCTTGAAGATTTTGGCTTTTTGGTAGTCTTCCTGGAATTTTGTATAGTCATCGCGGGAAAGCCCCATCGTGGTCTGCGTGAGATCGTTCGTGCCGAAGCTGAAAAATTCGGCGGACTTGGCGACCTTGTCAGCAGTTAAAGCGGCTCGCGGAATTTCAATCATGGTGCCGACCAAATACTTCATGTCGGCCATGCCTGCTTTCTCCAGAACTTCTTTGGCCACTTTGGTGACGATGGCTTTCTGATTATCCAGCTCTTCCACAGAACCGATGAGCGGGATCATCACTTCCGGAATCACCTTCACGCCCTTCTTCGCCACCGCGACAGCGGCTTCGAAAATGGCGCGGGCTTGCATCTCAGTAATTTCCGGATACGTCACGCCCAGGCGGCAGCCGCGATGCCCCAGCATGGGGTTGAACTCATGCAATTCTTCCACGCGCTTCAGCAATTCGGGCAGCGCTTTCTTAAGCTCCCCGACGGTATAACCGTAGCGCTTTGAAAGCTCTTTCTTTTCGGCGATGGCGGCGTAGGGCAGCTTCGCCAGATCCACCATCAGGGTTTCGCGCTTCGGCAGAAACTCATGCAGCGGCGGATCGAGCGTGCGGATCACGACAGGGAAGCCGTCCATGGCTTTGAAGAGGCCGGCGAAATCGGCGCGCTGCATGGGGAGCAGTTTGAGAAGCGCTTTGCGGCGGCTCTTCTCATCGCGCGCCAGAATCATGGCCTGCATCAGCGGGATGCGGTCTTCGGCGAAGAACATATGCTCCGTGCGGCAGAGCCCAATGCCTTCAGCGCCGAATGCACGCGCGGCCTTGGCGTCGCGCGGAATGTCTGCATTGGCGCGCACGCCGAACTTACCGCGGAACTTA
>JBBROT010000042.1:0-14494 GCA_038229155.1 Bryobacterales bacterium
AAAGGCGCGTCTGAGTATCATGAATGCTCCGTTTTTCCGGCCAATAAATCAGCAATATGCGGCACTAGCTCAACCATAGCATCCAGCGATTCCACGGCCCCTCGCGGAGAACCGGGCAGATTGACTACCAAAACCGTTCCGCGCGAACCAGCCAGCGCGCGCGATAGCGGTGCCGTGGTCACCCGTTCGCGCCCTTTCGCCCGCATCAGTTCTCCGATGCCGGGAATTTCGCGATCGATGGCATCGCGCGTTGCTTCGGGCGTTACATCGCGCGCGGCGATGCCGGTGCCGCCCGTGGTGAAAATGGCTTGCACGGTGCCGGCATCGGCCAGCCGGCAAATGGCGGCCGCGATGACAGGGCGCTCATCCGGCACCACTTCAACAGTTGCGATGCGATAACCCAAAGTCTGAAGCCGATGTGAGACGGCGGGGCCGGACCGGTCTTCGCGCGTGCCCGCCACGACGGAATCGCTGACCGTGATGACGGCGGCGGAAAGGTTCATCGAACGTAATCTCCGCCTTTGCCGCCTGTCTTTTCGAGCAGATATAGATCCTGAATTTCGATGCCCTTATCGAGCGCTTTGGTCATGTCGTAAACCGTAAGCGCCGCGACAGCCGCAGCGGTGAGCGCTTCCATCTCAACGCCAGTCTGCGCGGCGGTGGCGGCGGTGGTGTAAATGCGGATGCCCCCCGCTTCCGCCGTCACCTCAACGTCGATATGCGACAGCGGCAGAGGGTGGCACAGCGGAATCAACTCAGAAGTTTTCTTCGCGGCCATAATGCCTGCGATGCGCGCAATCTCTAGCGGGTTGCCTTTTGGATTTTGCGGCAGTGCCGCCAGTACCGTAGCGCTCATCTTCACAAAGGCATGGGCGCGCGCGGTTCGCCTGGTTTCCGCCTTGCCGGAAACGTCCACCATGCGCGGTGTGCCCGCCGGATCGAAATGCGAAAGAGTAGTTTGCACTTACTTCCAGAGTAACGGCAGAAAGTCGCCTGTGTCCCAGTCTTCGCGCTCGGCGTCGGCAATCAGGAAAGCGTTGGCGCGGGCAACGGCGGCCATATCGCTCGAACCGCGCCAGCGAACCGGTGTCAGGCCGCCTTGCGCATCGACATACGCGGGCAGGAATCGTGTGAGGCCGGGCCTGTGGCGGAACGGTTCTGTGAGACGGCCGTATGCGATGGGAAGCGCCGTTTCGTCCGCGCCGGCGAGCAGGTTCAACGCTGCACGCGCGAAGATCTCAAACGTGACAAGCGTGGAAACCGGGTTGCCGGGCAGGCCGAAGAAGGGCCGCTGGCGGCAGTGGCCGAACACGATGGGCGCACCGGGCTGGATGGCGGCGCGGTCGAAATGGAATGTGGCGCCGAGATCGGCAAGGGCGTTTTCGACGAAATCGAACTTGCCCGCGGAAACACCGCCGGAGAGCAGCAGTAGGTCATCGGCCAGACCTTCTTCGATCAGGGCACGCGTCTTGTCGCGGTCATCGGGCGCGACCGGCACCAAGCGCGGCACACCGCCGGCGCGAAGCACCTGGGCAGCCAGCGCGTACGCGTTGGAGTTGCGAATCTGGTGTGGAAGCGGCGTGGTGTCTATTGCCACTAGTTCATCGCCGGTGGCCAGAATCGCGACGGTGGGTTTGTGAAACACGGCGACTGCGGCATGCCCACAAGCGGCCAGTACGGCAATGTGGCTGGGATCGAGACGCGTTCCAGCGGAGAGCAAAAGCTGGCCTTGCACCGCTTCTTCGGCGCGCCGGGAAATGTGCGTGCCCGGTGCGACGGCAGCGTGCGTGATGCTCTGGCCGCTCAGTTGGACTTGCTCAATCATCAAGACGGCATCGGCACCCGCGGGAATCGGCGCACCGGTCATGATCTCAATGGCACTGCCTGGCTTGAGCGTCGCGGGAGCGTCGCCTGCCCGAGTCACTCCGATGATCGGTATCGGGCCGGGCAAGTCTTGCGCACGCACGGCATAGCCATCGCGAACCGAGCGATCGAGTGCCGGAAAGTCGCGATCGGCCAAAAGATCGTGAGCCAGAACACGGCCCGTGCATTCCGCAAGAGCCAAGGTTTCGCGCTCCGGACGGGCCGTGACTTCGCGAAGGACGGCTGCACGCGCGGCGGCAAAGCTAAGAGTCATCTAAAATCAGTCTATGCGCAACGCTTTCGCCCGAACCGCGGTACTGGCCGCCTTCGCCTGGACCATCGCTCTGACGCCGCCCGCGGATATCAAGGCCAACTACGACGCTCCTTCGCGCGTCACCGTGAAAGACGAAGCGGGAGCGCCGGTGAAGGGTGCTGACGTGGAGATGACGGTCACCATGGTGGAGATGGATCACGGCGAATTCAAACATGCCGCGAAAGAGATCGCGCCGGGCACGTATGAGGCGGCGGCCACCAAGTTCTATATGGTGGGTACGTGGAACCTGAAAGTGACCGCCCGTAAGGGTTCGGAGAGCGCGGTGAAAGATTTCAAAGTTGAAGTGAAGCACTAGTCGCGGCGCGCGCCGCTTCGGCTTACTTCAATTCCACCAGAATGGCTTCGAACGGCTGATCGCTGGTGTTCTCTTCCTTGTGCGTGAGCGGAGCGCCCCAGGCGGCTTCGCCCGCTTTATGATGAACGGTGTCCACTTTGCCATCTTCGCCGGTCACACGAAACGTTTGATCGGTGAGATAGACAGATACGCGGTTGGTGGAGTGACGGTGAAGCGGCGTTGATTCGTGAGCGCCGATCTTCACGCGCGATACGCGCACCTGATCGTTTTCGAACTCTAGCGTGTAGTGCTTGTGGTCAATCTTCAAGGGGTCCATCGCCGCGGGAATGGCCTTGCCCGTACCCGCAGTTTTGAGTTCCACTTCCACAATGTTGAACGAATCGTCACCGGTCACCTCAGGCGCGTGCGTGCCGTTCGAAGGGCTCCACTTCACTTGCTTCGGGGTCCAGTTGAAGACCTCCGGCTTTCGGCCGTCCTGGTATTCGAAGTGTTGCACGCCCGTCTGCATATAGATCATCACGCGATTCGATTTGTGTTCGTGGGCCTTGCCCTTCACGTGCGCCTTTGCCAGTGCGCGCATCACTTTCACCTGATCGTTCTCGAAAAGGGTCGCGTCGGGTTCCACCGGCATGGCCGCGTAGGCGGAGCCGGCAATCAGAAGGGAGCTGCTGAGGATTGCAAGTTTCATCGACAGCCATTCTATTACCAATGCGCCGGCCGGTAATCTTTCAGGAACTGTCCCCACACATGTTCGCCGGTGTTGAAGCCGTGAAAGATGGGGTCGATGATGCGGGCCGCGCCATCCACAATGTCCAGCGGCGGGTGGAAGCGCTGCTCCACAATCTTGCGGGCCGCAATCTCCGCCGGATCTTCATCGGTGACCCAGCCAGTATCGACCGCGTTCATGTGGATACCGGCGGCGTGATAGTCAGTCGCGGACGTTCGCGTCATCATGTTCAGCGCGGCCTTCGCCATGTTGGTGTGAGGGTGGCGCGTGGTCTTCCACTTCCGGTAAAACTGGCCTTCCACGGCGGAGACGTTCACGATGTGTTTGTCGCGTTCCGGGCTGCGCAACATCAACGGCTTCAGCCGCGCGTTGAGGATGAACGGGGCAATCGCGTTAATGAGTTGCACTTCGATCAATTCCACTGACGACACTTCATCCATCAACAGGCGCCAGGAATTGCGGCCGCGTAGATCCACCTGCTGAAGGTCTTGATCGAGCCGGTCTTTCGGGAAGAGATGATGCTGCGCCAATAGCTCTTCGGGCAAGAGAGCAAGCTGCGATAGCTCGGCGGAATCGGCCAGTTCAGATGCTTCGTGAACCAGCGCCACTTTGTTGAGCCCGGTGAGGGCGGCGCGTTCGCCTTCCATCATATGCCGGTAAAATTCGGGCGGCCGCCGCACGGTCTGGCAGGCATTGTTGACGATGAAATCGAGCCGCGTGCGAGTTTGCAGCAGCACGCGGCAGAACTGCTCCACGCTCGGCGTGTGGCGCAGGTCGAGCCCGAAAATTTCCAGGCGATCGGCCCATTGGTCGAAATCCGGCTCTTCGGCATAGCGGCGCGCGGAATCGCGAGGGAAGCGTGTGGTGACGATGAGTTCCGCGCCCGCGCGCAGCAGCTTCAGGCCCGCCTGATAGCCGATCTTGACGCGGCCACCCGTCAGCAGAGCCACGCGGCCATGCAGGTTCGCGGATTGCGTTCGTTTGGCGAAGTTGAACTCCGCGCAAGCGGGGCACATCTGGTCATAAAAACTATCAACCTGAGAATACTTGCTCTTGCAGACATAGCAATGCTGCGGCTCGGCGGTTTCAGAGTGCTCGCGATCACGCTCATCGGGCGGGAAGACGTTCGGCGTGGTGAACACGGGCTTGCGCCGAAGAACACGGATACCGGTCTCATGGAGCGCCGCGAGTGTCTGGCGCTCCTTTTCGGCGAGCATGTCTTTACGCAACCTGCGGCGGCTTACTGGATCGGGGTTGTACATCTGCGCAACGGCCTGATGCAGCCGCGTTCGGTCCTCATCGGACAGATGTTCCAGCAACTGGCGGTCGGCGGCGATTGCTTCCAGCAATTCAGACGCAGCGCGAACCTCTTCCTGAAGCTTGCGGTTCACCGGGAGTCTTTCAGGCGGTAGCTGTAGTCCGCGAAGCTGAAGTCATACGCGCTTCGTTCGGGAGTTGGCTTCGCGCTTACGGCCGGCATGTACCGCGCCAGACGCTGCTTGGTGGCCTGATGCGCGGGGATGCCGGCCAAGTTGTGAAATTCGTTCTTGTCGGCCGGCTCATCGAACAACTCTTCCGCACCATCGTTGTAGCGCGTGTAACGCCAGCGCTCATCGCGAACGGAATGGTTGCCAGGCCAGTAAGTGGTCACTACCGGATCGTGCGGGGCGGCGGAGTTTTGCAGTTGCGGCTTCAGGCTGACGCCTTCATTGAGTGCATTCGCAGGGAGGCCGCAGAGATCGAGCAGTGTGGGGTACAGATCCAGAAGACTCACCGGCTGCGCGCGCGCCGTACCGTGCGCGCGAACACCGGGACCCGCAACGATCAGCGGCACATGCGTGGAGCGCTGCCACAGAGTCGATTTATGAACATGCCGCTTTTCGCCAAGGTGCCAGCCATTGTCAGACCAGAAGACCACGATGGTGTTGCGGGCATGGGCGCTGGTGTTCAGGAAATCCAGAATCTTCCCCACCATGGTGTCGGCGAAGGTGATGCACGCGAGGTATGCCTGCACCATATCGCGCCACTTACCGTCTTTCACGATGCGTTCGAACTCGTCACGGCGCGCGTCGGCGAACTTTTTACCCTGCGCGGGAACATCGTCCAGATCGTCCTCGGGCGTCACGGGAAGGTTCACGCGATCCCTTGGGTACATGTCGAAATATTCCCGCGGAGCGAACATCGGGATGTGCGGATGCCACAGCCCGACCGCGGCGAAGAAGGGCTTTTGGTGTTTGCGCTTCAGGAAATCACCGGCCCATTCCACCGCGCGCATGTCGCCATATTCGGACTCGCTCTTGGGAAGAACGCCCCAATCGAACTCACCGGCGAAATCCTGGATGCCGTTGTACGGGTATGCCGCCGGCGTGGGTTCCTTCTTCACCCACGGATACCATTCCGCGCGGCGGTACCAGGGGTCGTCAAACTGCTGCAGCTGGAATTCGTCCCATTGATCGGGAGGATTGAATCCGGCGACATGATGGAACACCTTGCCCGCGCCGGCCGCGTGGTATCCCTGCTGCCTGAAGTATTCGGGCATGGTGCGGAGGCCGGGCAACGCGGGACGCCAATACTGTTCGTTGTCGTAGATGCCAGTGGTGGAGGGCGCGCGGCCCGTGAACACCGCCGTGCGTGAAGGGTTGCAGACCGGCGCGGCGCAATGGGCATTCTGAAACAGTGCGCCCATCCGCGCCAGGCGATCGATGTGCGGGGTGCGCACACCGGGGTACCCGCCCAGGCAGCCGACCCAATCGTTCATGTCATCGACACCGATCATGAGTACGTTGGGCTTTCGAGCGGGAGCCGCCGTAGCGCCGGCGGCCGATGTGGCAATCAGGAATTCGCGTCTGTTCATTGCGGCACGGGGAACGGATTGCGCTCCACGAACTGTTTCTGGTGCCAGTATGGATACGCGAGGCTCACCTTGCTGGCTGAATCGAGTTTGGCAATTTGCTCCGCGGTGAGCTTCCAACCGACCGAGCCCAGGTTCGCTTTCAGTTGCTCTTCCGAGCGCGCTCCGATGATGACCGTGGCGATGGTGGGGCGGCTCAATACCCATGCCAGTGCGATCTGGGGAAGGCTCTTGCCCGTCTCCTTCGCCACTTCGTCCAGCGCATCGACGACCTTATAGAGATACTCATCGGGCATCTGCGGACCTTGCTCAGCGGTCACATGCAAGCGGCTTGTTTCCGGCAGCGGCTGACCGCGGCGGATCTTTCCCGTGAGCCGGCCCCAACCGAGCGGAGACCAGACCAGCGCGCCCACACCCTGATCCGCTGCAAGTGGCATCAGCTCCCATTCGTAGTCCCGGCCGATCAGCGAATAGTAAACCTGGTGGCCCACGTAGCGAGCCCACCCATAGCGTTCGCTCACGCTCAGCGATTTCATCAGATGCCAGCCGGAAAAGTTGGAAGCCGCGATGTAGCGCACCTTGCCCTGGCGCACGATATGATCGAGCGCGCTGAGCGTCTCCTCGACTGGCGTGGTGGCGTCGAAGGCATGCAGGTGATACACGTCGATGTAATCGGTGTTCAGGCGTTTCAGGCTGCGGTCGACAGCTTGCAGCAAATGGTAGCGGCTGGAGCCCACATCGTTCGGCCCCTTGCCAAGCCGGAATGTAGCTTTAGTGGAGAGCAGGACATCTTCGCGATGGAGGTGCGAGATAGCACGGCCCAGCATCTCTTCGCTGGCACCATCGGAATAAATATCCGCGGTGTCGAAGAAGTTGAGCCCGGCCTCCATGCAGGTGTCGATCATGCGCTTTGCCTGATCGTCTGAAGTCTCGCCCCAGGCTTTAAAGAATTCATTGCCCGCGCCGAAGGTGCCGGTGCCGAAACAGAGTTCCGGAACCTTTAAACCGGAACGGCCTAATTGTCTGTATTCCATGCGGCTTGGATGCTTAGCGCACTCGCAAGGCTTCTGAAACCAGAATTTTCCAGCCAGGGAGGAGCGAGGATTGAAGGGTGTCCTCCGCGTTCAGGATGACTCGTGACGTGGGGGTGTAGACCATGATTGTGGAATCGGTTGGGAACACCTGCCATACCTCCTGGACACCCTGAGCAATATAGGTGCGCACTTTGCGTGTGCTATCTGTGGCGCGCTCGGTGGGGGAGATTATCTCGACAGCAATGTCGGGTGCCGTGGGAACAGGCGTCTTTTCGAGATCCGCATTCAGCCATTTGTTGTAGAGGAGCACCGCCACATCGGGCCGCAGCCGGATGTCATCGCCAAGCGCGAACTCGACATCGGGACAAGCACCGCCGCTCTTTTGCAGATCGAAGTAAGTCATTAGGCTCATCAGCAGACGGGTGACAATCATCTGGTGCTTCAGTGTGGCGCTGGACACTTCTATAAGGTCTCCCGCCAACAGTTCCCATCTTCGGCCTTCTTCATAGGGCAGAGCATCGAATTGCTCGCCCGTCATGGTAGCTGTGGCAATCATGGCTCGATCCTTACCCAATAGTAATTCAAGCTAAAGCGTCATTACGTAGGCCACGACATCTTCCTTTTCCTGCTCGGAGAGAATGTCTTTGAACGACGTCATCTCGGCGGGACCCGTGTTGATGATGTCGAGCAGCTTATCCCGAGTGGCCTTCTTGCCGTCCGGCAGCTTGCCTTCTTTGAGACCCTTCAGGCCGGGGCCGACATTTTCATCGGTGCTGTCGGCCAGGTGACACTCGGCGCAGTGATTTTCGAAGATCGCTTTGCCGTGCGGGATGTCTGGCGTGGGCGCCGCGGCCAATCCGCATACCAGTAAAAATGCGGCCACGCTGGAGGCCAGTTTCATTTACGCAATCAGGTCTTTCACCACGTTGCCGTAAACATCGGTCAAGCGGAAATCGCGACCCGCGTAACGGTAGGTGAGTTTCTCATGGTTCAAGCCGAGTTGGTTCAGAACCGTTGCATGAACGTCATGGATCGAGACCGGATTCTTGACGGCCTTGAAGCCGAACTCGTCCGTCTCGCCATAAGCCATGCCGCCTTTGAAGCCGCCGCCGGCCATGAACATGGTGAAGCCATACGGATTGTGATCGCGGCCATCGCCCGCTTCAGATACCGGCGTGCGGCCGAACTCGCCGCCCCAGACCACGACGGTATCGTCCAGCAGACCGCGCTGCTTCAAGTCTTTGATGAGGGCCGCTGTCGCTTTATCCATCTCCGGGCAGCGTTCACGCAGGTTCTTGTTGAGGGTCTTGTGATCGTCCCAGGGCTGGCCCGGGCCGTAATGCACCTGGACATAGCGAACGCCCTTTTCAATCAGGCGGCGGGCCAGAAGGCAACCCGTGCCATAGGGGGAATCGCCATACTCCAGGCGAACATGTTCGGGCTCTTTCTTGATATCGAAGACATCGGAGGCGGTGAACTGCATCCGGTAAGCCTGCTCCATGGATTGGATGCGGCCATCGAGGAAAGCATCCTGCCCGAACGACGCCTCGTGGGATTTGTTCATCTTCTGCAACATGTCCAACTGTTCGCGCTGTTCCAGATCGTTCATGCCCTTGTTGCGCAGGTAACGAATCATTTTGTCGGGGTCGGAATCGGAGGTGTTGATGACTGTGCCCTGATACTTGGTGGGAAGGAAGCCCGAGTTTGAAAAGAGGTTGCCGCCGCCCGGGCTCAAGGCCACGAAGGCGGGCAGGTTCTGGTTTTCGGTACCGAGCCCGTACGTAACCCAGGAGCCCATGCTGGGCCGGAAGGAAACGATGCTGCCGGTGAAATAAAGATTGCGGCCCGGCTCGTGGTTGGCGATGAAAGAGTAAACCGATTTCACCACGCAAAGATCGTCCGCGCATTCGGCCAGCTTCGGCAACAGTTCGCTGATATCGACGCCGCCGCGGCCGTACTTCTTGAACTCGAACTGGGAAGGCAGCAGGCCGCCGGTCTTGCGCTCCGTTCGCAGATCGACAGAATCGGGACGTTGACCCGCGTACTTCACCAAGGCCGGTTTGGGATCGAACATGTCGAGTTGGGAAGGGCCGCCGGTCATGAAGAGTGAAATGACGTGTTTGGCTTTGGGTGCCAAGTCGGGGCCGATGGGACGCAGCGGTGCCGCGCCGGCGTTCGTGGGGGCGAGCAGATCGGCGAGCACCGCGCCACCGAAACCGGCGCAGAGGGAAGAGACGAAAGTACGGCGCGAAGGCGCTGTGAGATGCGAAGTGGGAATCATGGCCAGAACATTTCCTCGTTAGTGGCGAGCAGAGTTTGTGTGAAGCGCGAGACGGGGGCGCGATCGATATAGGTGAGGGCGGAATCGAGTTCGCCGGGAGTGGGATTGCGCGAAAGAACCCTCTGATACAGATCGCGAACTTTGGCCGCGCCGGTTTCGCTTTCGACGGATTCGGCCAGCTTCGCGGCCAGCTGTTCGATGAACGGGCTGTTCATGACGAAGAGCTGCTGAAGCGGCGTCAGCGTATCCACGCGGGCGGGGCTGTGCTGCATGGGAGTGGGGAAATCGTAGATGCGCAGCAGATCGTTGAGCTTGGCGCGGCTGATGCGCGCGTAGAGCGTGCGCCGGTTGTTCTCCGGGGCGTCCAGGTCCATTGATGGGCCTTCGAAATCGGGGTCGAGCTTTCCCGCCGAACGCAGCATGGTGTCGCGGAATGCTTCGATATCGAGGCGCCGCGGGTTCATGCGCCAGAGCAGTGTGTTGGCCTCGTCCTTTTCCAAAGCATCGGGGCGCGGCTTACTGGCTTGGCGATACGTGGAAGACAGCAGAATTTCGCGCTGGAGCCACTTGATGGACCAGCCATTCGCGATGAAGCGGGCGGCCAGGTCATCGAGCAGCGCCGGGTTGGTGGGCTTGTCGCCGCGATCGCCAAAATCGCTCGGCGTGCCCACCAGATAGGCTCCGAAGCTCTCGCCCCAAACGCGGTTGACGATGACGCGGGCGGTCAGCGGGGCGGCGTCGCCTATGATAGCCTCGGCAAGATCGAGCCGGCCGGAGCCATGCGAGAACGGTTTGCCCGGCGTCTTCGAGAGGACGGTGAGGAAGGTGCGGGGGACTGTTTTTCCTGTTCCGGTGCCGCCGGTGCCGCGGAAGTAAAGTGCCAGATCGCGCGGCTCGCCGGGCTTCAGATCGACGAGCGTGTAATCGGGATGCGAGGCGTCGAGCCACAAGCCCGCGTCGTAGACCGCATTCACATAGGGAGCCTTGGCTTCCTTTTCATTCAAGACAAACCGCTTTCCTTCCCCACCGCCGTTCTTCTTCGGAACGAGGGTATTGTGGACGAGATCCGCGAGTTCGGGATGCTCCTTTTCCATTGCCTCCAGTTTCGGCTTCAGGATGGCGAGCTCTTCTTTGCAGAGCCGGATTTTTTCAGCAGCCGACTTCTGGTCGATGTCCTTGTTTTCGGAGAGATTGCTGATTGCGCCGTTGAGATCGGTGAATCGCTGGCGCGCCCAGATGAATTGCTTTTCCACGTTGGGGTCTTCGGCGCTGAGCGGCCTGACGGCGGATTGCGTGGAAGCGAAGACACCGGCGAGAGCGTAGTAATCGGTCTTGCTGATGGGATCGAACTTATGATCGTGACAGCGCGCGCAGGCGACCGTTAAGCCGAGCATGCCGCGGCTGACGGAATCGAGACGCTCATCCCACTCGTCAAGATAGAGCCCTTCGACGACGTCTTTCGAGAGCTTGAGTTCTTTGTGCTCTACGGGACCGAGGCCCAGGTAGCCGAGCGCGGCCAGATCGTGACGGGTGGCACCAGGAAGCTGATCGGCGGCGAGTTGCAATTGCAGGAAGCGGTTGTACGGCACGTCCTTGTTGAACGCGTCGATCACCCAATCGCGATAGCGCCAGGCGTAGTTATATTGCGCGCCGGCGAGGCCGTCTTCGGCATAGCGGGCGACGTCGAGCCAGTAGCGCGCCCAGCGTTCGCCATATTGGGGCGAAGCGAGCAGGCGTTCAAGCAGTTGCTTATAGCGCTTGGGGGAGGAATCGTTAACGTAGGCCTGAACCTCCTGAAAGGTGGGCTTGTAACCGACAAGATCGACGTAGACGCGGCTAACCAGCGTGCGGGGATCGGCTTCGGCGGAGGGCTTCAGCTTCTTCGCTTCCAGCTTGGAAAGGATGAAGGCATCGATCTTGTTGCGCTGCCATTTTTGCGCGAAGAGTTTGTCTTTCGCGGCGGGAGCGGGCGTTGCTTTCACCGGTTGGAAAGCCCACCACTTACGGCCCTGTGCGAAATCGATAACGCGCGGACCACCAGCGCTGGCACCGGGAGTTGGCTGTTCGGTGCGCGGATCGGGCGCGCCGGCGGACACCCACTGTTCAAAATCTTTGATGACCTGATCGGGCAGCTTGCCCGAAGGCGGCATCTTGGGAACATCGTTGTAGCGAAGCGCGCGAACCAGCAGGCTCTGATCGGGATTGCCCGAAGTGAACGACGCGCCGGAATTTCCGCCGGTTAAGAGACCGGCTTTGGTATCTAGCGCGAGGCCGCCCATGGGCGCTTTCAGCTTGGAGGAATGGCAGGGATAACAGCTTTGCACCAGCACCGGTCTGATCTTGTTTTCGAACAAGTCAGTACCCGGGCTTTGGGCACTTAAACACGCGGCGGTAAACGTTAAAGCGAGTGCTGATTTCAGCAAAAACCGATCTCCTCTGACAGGGGGTTCAAGCGATTGGCGCAAACCGGATGGTCTCGCCCACCATTCTATCGCGAGCCTCCCTGATTTTGGTACATGGCGATAATGAAGACGGATGCAGAGCCGGGCGGCGAAGATGGTTCGAGAGGTTGTGGAATCGGGGAGGCCGCTGGCTTATATTCAGACGGCGGAAGAGCAGCGCCTGAGTGCTGTGCTGCAAGAGATTGGGATGGGGCCGGTCTGGAGTTGGAGTTCGACGGAAGGGCTGCGAGATGAAGCGGGCGAGAGGCAGGCTGGCGCGGACTCGGCGCGGGAGGCGCTCGATTTCATTGCGGATTATTCCGGCGCGGCGATCTTCCACCTGAAGGATTTTCACGAACCGCTGAAGCACTCTGCCGAGGTGCGCCGGCGCATTCGCGACGTGTACTACCAGAGCATCGGTACGGCCAAGTTTATCGCCATCAGTTCGCCGGTGCGGTTCATCCCGGAGGAGCTGGAGCGAAGCATTGTGTTCCTTCAGTTGAGGACGCCGGATCTGCTGGAGATTACGGAGTACCTGCGCAAGGAGACGAGCGGCGCGTTGAGCGATGCGGTACTGGACCAGCTTGCGCCGGCGTTGCTGGGGTTGACGCTGGAAGAATCGCACTATGCGGTGGAGCGCGCGCGCGCTGGCGGGCGGCAACTGGGGGAGGACTCCGTGCCGGCGCTGCTGCAGGAGAAGCAACTGCTGATCAACCGCACCGGCGTTCTGGAGTATGTGGCGGACGGGAAAGAACTGGACGAGATTGGGGGCCTGGAAGGGCTGAAGCAGTGGCTGACGGAGCGCCGCAAGCTGTTCAACCTGCGCGAAGGGTTGAAGGCGGAGATTGTGCCCAAGGGGGTGCTGCTGATGGGCATTCCGGGCTGCGGCAAGAGCCTGTGCGTGAAGGCGATTGCGTCCAGTTTCCAATTGCCGCTGTACCGCATGGACATGATCGAGATCTTCTCCGGGCGGCACGGCAAGCCTGAAGGCGCGTTCGTGCAGGCGTGCCGCATGATGGAGGACATCGCGCCCGCCGTGCTGTGGTTCGACGAAATTGAGATGGGCATTACATCCACCGAATCGAGCGGCGAACAGGGGCGCATCTTTGCGTTCTTCCTTACCTGGATGCAGGAGAAGACCAGCGGTCTGTTTGTGGCGGCGACGGCGAATCGGATCGACCTGCTGCCGGCGGAGATGATCCGCAAGGGGCGATTCGATGAGGTGTTCTTCGTGGACCTGCCGCTCGACGCGGAACAGGCGGAGATTTTCTGGATCCATTTGAAGCGCCGGGGCGTCAGTTTGAGCGGGTTGAACATTCCCCAGTTGACGAAGCTGACCGGCGGCTGGACGGGCGCGGAGATTGAGCAGTGCGTGGTCTCCGCGCTGACACGGGCGCGCTTGAAAGACCGGGAAGTGGAACAGAACGACCTGATCGATGTGGCGGCGAAGTTCGTGCCGCTTTCGCGGACCATGAAAGAGCAGATCAGCAAGATTCGAAGCTGGGCGTTCGAGCGGGCGATACGAGCATCGCCACTGCCGCGGCGCTAGGCCGTCACACTTACATCCGCGCGGACATCTCACGCAAAGGGCGGCAAACGTCGCAGAGCTAAGCCGCCCTTTCCTCAGCAATGCCTAGGAACCGGCAGTTGCCGGTGCGGAAGAACTGTTGATGCCGCCGTTCACGCCTGTCGGGAAGAAGCCGCCGGAGGTAGCATTAACCGCCCCGCCATAGACAATATTCAGCACCTGTCCAGGGGTACGGATGAGCGATAAGGCATTCGAATCCGCAGGCACAAAACGTGTGCCGGTGGGAGGAGGCGGCTGATCCAGAGCGTCGACAGGCTTGGTGGGTGCCTGATACAGCGCGGCATGCAGGCGAAGGATTCCGGCATGATATGCCTCAACGGCAAGAATCCGCGCCGCGGCACCCAAAATGGTGGAATTCTTGATCAACGGAGCAGCACCGCCATAAGCGGAAACGCCAACGTCTTCGAACGACCGGGCCAAGTTGATATAGGCTTCCTGGCTTTCAAACCCGGTGCCGAGGGCATTCAAGTTGATAGCGGGTTTAGCAATCGGCGTGACACCGAGGCTGGTCAGAGTGGCGCGCAGGAAGGTGACGTGTTGCCGTTCATCCGCACCGATCTGATCTGTTGCGATCGCTAAAGTAGAGCCCTCGATGAAGGTAACCTTTTGGCCGCCGGTTGTGGCTCCCGCAGTGCCGCTGCCGGTAATACCAATGCCCATCTGGTCAATGGTTCTGCCGAGCCGCGCAACAGTGTAAAACTCTGCTTCCAGGTACTCCAGATTCAGAGCAAACTGAACGATGTCGGCGTCAGTGATAGTGGTCTGAGCTTGCGCTTTCGCAAGGAACGCTCCCACTCCGGCGCTGGCAAGACCTAACTGCCGGATGAAACCACGGCGGCCTTTAAACTTCTCATCGATGTTGGTAAGGATGTGTTCTGCTTGTGTCATTAAATTTTTGTCCTTTGGGGTGAGTTATTGGAAATTTAGGGCTACCGTGTTAGCGGGAACACCATCGACAGTAAGGATGAGATTGACCGCGCCTTTCCCAACAAGAGTTTGAGGAAGCGGGCCAATGTTGACTTGATCTAAACCAGGGAACTGGCTTTGCGGACCTGCATACAGGACAGGAACGCGAACCCC
>JBBROT010000043.1:0-14438 GCA_038229155.1 Bryobacterales bacterium
AAGAGATGCTGGCCATGCCCGCCGCGCCTCCGCTGGAAAATCTTTTTTTAGCCACGGCTGTTCCGCCTCCGCTCCCGGCGCTGGAAGGAATCACCTTTGAAGGCTATCCGAACCCGGACGGCACCTTCGGCACCCGCAATATTTTAGGCCTCGCCACCACCGTGCAATGCGTTGCGCCCACCGTGGAACACGCCGCGAATCGCATTCGGCGTGAGTTGTTGCCGCGCTTCCCGAATGTGGATGGAGTGGTGGCGCTGACGCACACATACGGCTGCGGCGTGGCAATCAATGCACCCGGCGCGTCGATTCCCATTTCCACGCTGAAGCATATTTCCCTACACTCGAACCTTGCCTCGCGCCCGCTGGTGATCAGCCTGGGCTGCGAGAAAATGCAGCCCGCCGTCCTATTCACCACAGAGCTTCCGATCATCGGGCAAGCGAGTGTCATCCGGCTGCAGGATAATCTTGGCTTCGCGGGAACCATCTCCGCCTTGATGGAAGCGGCGGAAAAGAGGCTGATGGAATTGGACCGCAGGCGGCGGGTTGCCTGCCCCGCTTCCGGCCTGATCGTCGGTTTGCAATGCGGTGGCAGCGACGCTTTTTCCGGAGTGACGTGCAACCCGGCGGTGGGTGCGGCTGCGGATCTGCTGGTGCGCGCGGGCGCGACGGTCCTCTTCTCTGAAGTGACGGAGGTTCGCGACGCCGTCCACCTGCTGACGCCCCGCGCCGTCACCGTGGATGTGGCACGCGCTCTGGTGCGCGAAATGGGCTGGTACGACGAATACTTGGCGCGCGGAGGAGCGGACCGCAGCGCGAACCCCACGCCCGGTAATAAGCGGGGAGGGCTTTCGAACGTAGTGGAAAAAGCGCTCGGCAGCGTTGCCAAGGCCGGGCGCACCGCCCTCAGAAATGTCGCATCGCATGGCGAACGCGTTGGTGGCGGCCAAGGTCTGGTGTTCGCCGCAACACCCGCAAGCGATTTCATCTGCGGCACCCAGCAACTGGCTTCGATGAATGTGCACGTGTTCACCACTGGCGAAGGTACGCCATATGGACTTTCACTGGTGCCCGTTGTGAAAGTTTCGTCGCGCACCTCGCTCGCCGAGCGTTGGCACGACCTCATCGATATCGATGCCGGAACCATCGCTACCGGCGACGCGACCATTGAAGAAGTGGGCGCGCAAATCTTCCAATTCATTCTCGATACCGCCAGCGGGCGACGGCGCACCTGGAGCGAACATTGGGGTCTTGGCAATGCCCTGGCCCCTTTCAACCCCGGCCCGGTAACGTGATTTCCCCACAACCTGCTGCGCTACACTCGTGAAAGAAGTGTCTTCACCAATTGTCCTGAATGCGGTTTGGGGATTGATTGCGCTGGCAGCGGTGCTTCTGTTCGCACTTGCGGAGCGGCGGCACTGGTGCGTCCAGCGCGTGGGCGGAAGGCTGCAACGCATCAGCGCTGTAGTGATCGCCGTCTGCTTCCTGTTCCCTTGCGTCTCCGCCAGCGATGACATTTTAGGTCTATCTAGGCTGGGCACCCGTCATAGCGATTCCTCGCCATCCGGCAAAGATTCCATTCACCTGGAACGAGTGCTGCAAGAGCTGGAAAACCTGCAGCTTTCCGCGGCATTCGTTTTTGCAATTGCACTCTGTTGTGCCGGCTGCGTGGAAGTTTCGCAACTGCGAAGCATCGCGCGCCAGTTACCATGCCTTGTGGGCCGCGGCCCTCCCTCCCTCGCTTAATCTCTCGCCAGTTCTAATTTCAAAATTTTAAAGTAAGGGGAAAGTGTGAGGCATTTTTATTGGCCTTCGCTTTCGTTTCTTGTTCTGGGGGTATGTGCGCAAAGCGCATTGGCGCAGCAGCCATTCACCTGGAATGAGGTTCGTGAGCGATTCCGCCAGAACAATCCGAACCTGTTGGCGGGGCAGTTGAATATCCAGGAGTCTCGCGCGAATGAGGTGACGGCGGGTCTGCGCCCGAACCCGGAACTCGGTTTCGTGGCCGACCAGTTCCGCATCTTCCATCCGAATCCGCTGCAGCCTTTTCTGAACGCGCAGATCACGCCCACTATCTCGCAACTGATTGAGCGGCGGAACAAGCGCCAGTTGCGCGTGGCCAGCGCGCGTCTGATCACCGAAGCAGCCGCGACGGACCAGTTGGATCTGGAGCGCACACTGACGTTCTCACTGCGGGACGCCTTCAACCGTGTGCTGCTGGCCAAGGCGCTGTTGCAACTCGCGAAGAACAACCTGGATTACTACAACCAGGTGGTGCGCGTGAATGAAGAGCGCCTGAAGGCGGGGGATATTTCGCGCGTGGATTTTGTGCGCGTGGATCTGCAGCATGTTCAGTTCGAAACCGATCTGGTGACAGCCCAGGTGAATCTGCGCACAGCCAAGATTCAGTTGCTCGCGTTGTTGAACGACAGGCGGCCCGTCGACTCGTTCGATGTGACCGGACCTTTCGCTTTCGAAGAGCGGCTGCTGCTGTTGGACGAAATACGCAAACAGGCGCTAGCCACGCGGCCCGATCTGCGCAGCGCCGCCACACAGGTGGAACGCGCCCGCGCCGATCATCGCCTGGCCATCGCCAACGGCTCCACCGACCCCATTGTGGGCCTGGAACTTCAACGGACTCAGGCCGATAATACGGCAGGCATTTCGGTCCAATTTCCGCTTCGCATCTTCGACCGGAACCAGGGCGAAAAGGCTCGGACTTCAATCGTCATCCAGCAGAATGAGCGCAACAGGCAGGGCGTGGAAGCGGTTGTGATTCGCGATGTGGAGAGCGGCTTCGCCAGCCTGGAAAGCGTGGCCTCTCTGCTTAAACCTTATCGCGACCGCTACATTCCAGAGAGCGTTGAGATTCGCGACAAGATCAATTTTGCATTTACGAACGGCGGTGCCTCGCTGCTGGATTTTCTGGATGCGCAACGCAGCTATCGCGATACGCAAGTGGCGTATCTGAACCTGCTCGGAAATTATTACGCGGCGGCAAATCAGTTGAACTTGGCAGTGGGCCAGGAGGTTACTCAATGAAAAAACAAGTTATAGCTGGTCTTGCATTCGCTCTTGCTTTCACGGCGTGCAAGAAAGAAGCGGCATCGGTTCCCGAGCCCGAAGTGAAGGTGATTGAAGCCGGTGCCGTGGATTCGGTGACGGTGGCGAAGCCGGAGCAATACCCGCTTATCACCGTCGAACAGCAGTCCGCGCCTTCGGAGATGAAGGCCACTGGTGTGGTTGCGCCCGATGTGAATCGCACCGTGCCGGTGAACGCGTTATTGAGCGGACGCGTGACGGCCATCCACGCGCGCCTGGGCGACACCGTTAAGAAGGGGCAGGTGCTGCTTGATGTGGTGAGCCCCGATTTGGAATTGGCGTTTGCCGATTATCAGAAGTTTGAAGCCGATGAAGCTTTGGCGCGCAAACAGTTCGAACGCACCAAGCTGCTTTACGATCATGGCGCCCTTGCCGCGAAGGAAGTGGAGGTGGCGCAAAGCACTCTCGATAAGGCCCGCGTGGATGTGAAGACATCTTCCGAGCGCATCAAAATTCAAGGCGGCGACCCGGCCGTGATCTCCAGCATCTTTACCGTGCGCGCGCCCGCTTCCGGCACCATCACGGCCCAGAACACGGCCACCTCCGCCGCGGTGAAGACGCCCGACAACTCGCCGGACCTCTTCACCATCTCAGATCTGTCACGCGTTTGGGTGTTGTGCGATGTATATGAAAATCTGCTGAGCGAAGTGCGGCTGGGGGACAACGCGGAAGTGCGCTTGAACGCGTATCCCGATCGCGCACTGCACGGCAGAGTGAGCAACATATCGCAGGTGCTCGACCCCGCCACACGCACCGCCAAAATTCGCCTGGAACTGGAGAACCCGCGCGGCCTGATGAAGCCCGGCATGTTCGCCGCGGTCACTTTTTTCTCGCAGCGCAAGGTGGCGCGCCAGGTCGTCCCCGCAACGGCCGTGATTCGTCTGCATGACAAGAGTTGGGTCTACCGGCCCGATGCGCCAAATCGCTTCCGGCGCGTTGAAGTGCAAGTGGGCGCGCTAAACGGAGCGACACAGGAGATTCTTTCGGGCCTGGCCCCAGGCGACAAAGTAGTGAAGAATGCGTTGGCTCTTTCGAACGCGGGGGGCGAATCTTGATCGGCAAACTGATCGATTTTGGCCTGGGCAACAAGCTCATCGTTCTGGCGCTCGGCGTGTTGATGCTGCTGGGCGGGTATGCCGCGTTTCGCGTACTGCCCGTGGAAGCGTATCCCGATGTAGCCAACACGTGGGTGCAAGTAATCACGCAGTGGCCCGGCCACGCCGCGGAGGAGGTGGAGCAGCAAATCACCATTCCCGTTGAAACGCAGATGAATGGCGTGCCGCAGTTGACCAGCCTGCGTTCCAGTTCGCTCTTCGGCCTTTCCGTGGTGACGATGGTTTTCGATGATGGCACCGACACCATCTTTGCGCGGCAGCAGGCGCTTGAAAAATTGCAGGGGGCCACGCTGCCCACGAACGTGAATCCGCAACTTGGCCCGAACTATAGCCCGGTGGGCCAGATCATGTTTTATACGCTGGAAAGCAGCAACCCGCAGTATGACCTGATGGATCTGAAGAGCCTTCAGGATTGGGTGCTGGAGAAGCAATTCAAGAGCGTTCCGAATGTGGCCGATGTCGCCAGCTTCGGCGGCATCACGCGCGAGTATCAGGTGCGGATCGATCCGGACAAACTAGTCAGCTATGGGCTGGGCCTCACTCAAGTGAAGCAGGCGCTCACCAACAACAACATCAACGCCGGTGGAAGCTTCGTGGAATATGGCACGCAGGCATTCAACGTCCGCGCCATCGGCTTGATGCAGACCACGGACGATATCGGGGCCACGCTGGTGAAGGTGCAGGGCGGCACTCCCATACGCGTGCGCGATATCGCGACGGTCGCGCAAGGCGGCAGAATTCGCCTGGGCCAGATCGGCCGCGCGGTGCACCACCTGAACGGCCACGTGGTGGATGAGCCAGACGTGGTGGAAGGCATTCTGTTGATGCGCAAAGGAGCGCTGCCCGATCAAACGCTGGAAGCGGTACACGCAAAGATCAAGCAACTGAATGAGACCATCCTTCCGAACGGGGTGAAGGTGGTGCCTTATCTGGACCGCAGCGATCTGGTTCACTTCACCACGCACACCGTGATGCACAACCTGACGGAAGGCATTCTGCTGGTATCCGTCATTCTCTTTCTGTTCCTGGGCAACCTGCGCGGCGCGCTGATTGTGGCCGCCACCATTCCATTCGCGCTGCTGTTTGCGGCCACTTGTCTGCAACTGAACCACATCCCGGCGAACCTGCTCTCGCTGGGCGCGCTCGATTTCGGCATGGTTGTCGACGGCACTGTCGTGATGATTGAAAACATCCTGCGCCACGCGGCACGCAAAGACAGCACGCTCACTATGCAGGAGCGCATTCGCGCGGCAACTCACGAAGTACAGAAGCCTGTTTTTTACGCCAAGCTGCTGATCATCCTGGCGCACCTGCCCATCTTTACTCTGCAGCGCGTGGAAGGCCGCTTGTTCCGGCCCATGGCGTGGACCGTCGCCTTCGCCCTGGTGGGCGCGCTGATTTTTTCCATCCTGATCGCGCCCGTGCTGGCCAGCCTGCTGTTCCGCAAAGATGCAAAGGAGTGGCACAACCCAATTCTGGAATGGGTAATTCGCAAGTACCGCGTGCTGCTGCGCGCCACCATGAAATACAACTTCATCACCGTGGGCGCGGCCGTCGCCGTACTGGCTCTGGCTGTGTATCTGGCTGCCGCCGGTTTGATCGGATCGGAATTTCTACCGCATTTGGATGAAGGCGCAATTTGGGCGCGCGGCACGTCGGCCTCCAGCACCGGCCCCACCGAAGGTGCCGACCTGATGCACAAAGCGCGCATCGCGCTGGCGAAGTTTCCCGAAGTGAAGCAGGTGGAATCGCAGCTTGGCCGCCCCGATGACGGCACCGATTCAAGCGGCTTCTACAACACCGAATATTTTGTCGACCTGAAGCCGCACGAAGAGTGGCGGCCTCAATTCAAAACAAAAGAAGAGCTCATCGCGGCAATGAATCATGAGCTGGAACAGTTCCCCGGCGTGTTATGGAACTTCTCCCAACCCATTGCGGACAACATGGAGGAAGCCGTCAGCGGCGTGAAGGGCCAGCTCTCCGTGAAGGTCTTCGGTGACGACTTGGCGAGCCTGGAAGCAACGGCCGATAAAATTGTCGCGGTGCTTGCCAAGATTCAAGGCGTTGCGGACTTGGGCGTTCTTCGCGTGATCGGTCAGCCGAACATCAACCTGGTGGTGAACCGTCAGGCCGCGGACCGCTATGGCATCAATGTTTCCGATGTTCAGGATGCTGTCGAGACCGCTGTCGGCGGCAAGCCTGTGACGCAAATTTTGCGAGGCGAAGAGCGCTACGATCTCGTTGTCCGTTATCAGGAGCCTTACCGGCATACCATCGAACAGATCAAAGACATCCGTATGCTTTCCCCCACGGGTGAGCGCGTTTCGCTGGGACAACTCAGCGACACTTCAGTGCGCGACGGCGCGTCCACCATTTACCGCGAAGGCAACAATCGCTACATCGCCATCAAGTACGGAGTGCGTGGCCGCGATTTGGGCAGCACGGTTGATGAAGCCATCCGCCTGGTGAACAAGAACGTGCCGTTGAAGCGCGGTTACCGGTTGGAGTGGGCCGGCGAATATGAAAGCGCCAAACGCGCGAACGCCCGGCTCGCCATCATTGTGCCCATCACCTTGATGCTGATCTTTTTCATTCTGTACGCCATGTTTCAGAGCTTCAAGTGGGCCACTCTGGTGCTGGTCACCTTGTTCCTTGCGCCCACCGGAGGACTGTTCGCACTGTACCTTACGGGCACGCACTTCAGCGTGTCCAGCGGCGTCGGCTTTCTGGCGTTGATGGGCATTGCGGTACAGACGGGCGTGATCATGGTGGAGTACATCAATCAGCTACGTTCGCGCGGGCACTCCGTGGTGGTGGCCGCCGAAGAAGGTGCCGTGCTCAGGCTCCGGCCCATCATGATCACCATGTTGGTTGCCACGCTGGGGCTGGTACCCGCCGCCACTTCGCATGCAATAGGCAGCGATTCGCAGCGGCCCTTCGCCATCGTGATTGTCGGTGGGTTAAGCGCGACTCTGCTGATGAGCATCTTCGTGCTGCCCGCGCTCTATGTGTGGTTCGCGGGGCCGAACGATGTGCTGCCCAGCCCGGGCGAAGGCTTCGAGTAAGCGGTCTACTTCAGCTTGTCAGCGGTAATGTTGACAGGCTCGATGTCGGTCGGCAGATCGGTCAGCTTCTGGAGAGCCTTTGTCACATCCGGGCCCAGATGCCCCAGCGTGTCCAGCATGCGGCTGGCCGCGCGGTAATCGCCGGTGGCTTCGATGGTGAGCAGGTCGTGAGCCAGATCGCGCACGCCGCTCTTCATCTTTTCCACGTTCACGGCGAAGGTGCCATCCGCGTTCGCCACCAGCGCGCCCTTCCCCAGCAGATAGTTGAAGTGCACTGCCATCCCCTTGCCATGAGCTTCATGCAGCCCGAAGCGCAGCGTGCGGAACGACGAAGCAAGATAGCTGGTGTATAGCTTCTTCTCCGCCTCGGGAAGCAGCTTGCGATCATACATAAACTGCAGCATGTACAGGCCGCAGATATCCGCCTTGGCCTCTTCAATCGCGCTATAAAGTTCCTTCAACTCCTGACGGGGAGTGGTTTGGCGGCCATCTACCAATATGGAGTGCGGCCCGATGCCACGTGTCATCTCATGCGCCAGAATGTGCGTGAAGAACGCTTCGAAACTCAGGTCTTTGACGGCATCGCCTTGCAGCATACGCTTCGAAATCGGCACCAGGATGCTGTTGAATTTGGCTTCCTGCACGTTCCGCAGCATCACGCGCTTGGTTCCTTTCTTCACGGTCACGCGTTCATCGTTCGGCAAGTTGTAAGCCGCGGTCTGCACGCCATGCGCGCCATCGCCCGCCGCGATTACCTGGTTCACCACACGAATCGGGGACAGCGCACCCAGCTTCCGGTTCTTGTACTTGGCATCGATAGGCAGGGCGTTTTCAATCTCCTGCATGTGGCTTGAGAAGAACTTGACCTTGTCTGTTTCCGCATCGTCGCGGATGTTGATGTAAGCCTCATACGACGCTTTGTAGCCGAAGATCTCATCGTTGTATGTTTCGTATGGCCCGATCGTAATATCGAGCGGCGCGTCCAGATCCATCCAGTCCACATCGCTCTCGTAGTAATCGTTCAAAAGAAAAGCACGTGCGCGTGAGGTGAGGAATTTCTTCAGCGTGGCATTCTCAGTAAGCGCGGCAGCGTTGTCCAGCAGCGCCGCCAACTTGTGCAGGTCCGCCGCATACTCTTCATTGAAGGGCACGGCTTTCAAGGTATTGCCATCGCGGTGGATCACTGAGAAGAAGCCCTCCGCTAATTCCTTCCGCTGAGGCGGCAGAGTTTTTGCCCAGGCCTCGAATTCCTCTTTCTTCATTTCCTCCGGATAGAAATTTGCGCCCGGCAATTTGCGGGCGGGCACATCCGGAAGAAAGGCGTGCTGGTCATCGAGCGCGGACCACGGCCCCTTGTTGAGCCAGAAGTAATGCAGGCGCGCTTTGCCTAACGGCGTGGTGTCGCGCCGCAATTTCGCCAGCATGGCGGTGTTGCCGCTCCAGTATTGTTTCAGGAACAGTTCGTCAATCAGGCGAGCGGCGGCCACCAGTTGCACCAGCGCCTTCTTGTCGCCCGCGCTTAAGCGCGAAGTATCCACTGCCAGCGGCGTGGGCACGAAGCGGGCGGACATTTGGCCCAACGTTTTCAGATCGGGCAAAGGCGCGGGTTGGGCCTGCATCACGCTTGCGAAGAGGAGTGCGATTATAAATCTGTTGTGCAGTATCGGCATTTGGTAGCGCTGATGGGAATGGTCTCGCAACACTTCGGGCACGATTTTGTAGCCGGTGGCGGCGGCTCTTTCAGGAACGCTTTCGTGATCAGGTATATGCAAAGCGCGATAACGATAAAGTCGATCACATTGCCGAAAAACGTGCCGATGTTAACTGCATTGACTATGGTTTTTCCGTCAGCGCCTGTAGTTGTGCTGAGGATATATTTCGCGGAACGCCACTCGCCGCCCGGAATGATCAAGCTGATAAACGGCATGATGACATCCGCGACTAAAGAGGACACCACCTTGCCGACAGCAGCCCCGATGATCACACCCACGGCGAGAGCCAGGGCGTTGGTCTTGAAAAGAAACTCCTTGAATCCGCTCATTATGTCTACAAAGAGTATCAGAGAGTAATGCGGCCATCGCGGCGAAGTTTCAAGCGTTGGCCGCGCCACTCTACATGGCTCCCGAATAAGCCGGCCAGCCAGACGGCCGTTCCAAACGCGTCGCGCAATGGCAGCCATGGCCACTCGACCGATGCTTTCACCGTTCGGGCGGCGGCGAAGGCAGCGAAGACGCGGAGCGTGTAGCATGCCAGCGCGAACGGCCACGCGATTCGCCACGGCGCGAGCAGGCAAAGCAACAGCGACCAAAACAGCGCGTGCGTGATGAGAGACCCGGCATAACCGGCCCGTTGCGAAACACGGATGGTGCGCGACCATCGCACCTGGTGCTTCCATACATCGGTCCAGGAGCCGCCGCCCAGGCTGGTCTCGACAGGGCAGGCGGCAATGGCGATCCGCTTCCCCGTTGCGGAGATGCGCGCGCCGAGTTGATAATCGTCCGCCAGATAATCGGCAATGGCTTCGAAGCCGCCGATGGCGCGGAGTCGATCGGCGCGAAAGGCCAGGGTGGAACCGAGAGCGAACTGGACCACACCGACGGCGCGAGCGACGAGTAAGCTTGGCACGAAATCCGTCGCAATGCCCAGCGCTTCCACGCGGGCCGGGAACGAGGAGCCGCGCGCCCGATACAGGCACGTCACCAAGCCCACTTGCGGATCGGCAAGGGGTGCCATGACGGTGGCCAGATAGCCGGGCTCCACCAGAATGTCGCTGTCGTTCACCAGCAGGATGGAGTGGCGCGCTTCCGCGGCGAGCGCGATCAGCACGCCCACTTTGCCATTCGGAGTTTCGGGCGCTTGCGTCACCACGCGAATGGGAAGAGTAGGAAATTTCGCGATCAGGCGGCGGATATCGATCCAGGCGGCATCGTCCGGATCGCGCACGCCAAAGATAATTTCGAACTCGGGATACTGCTGGCGCGCATGAGAAAGGATGGCGTCATAGAAATGCTCATCTCTGCCGCGAATAGGCTTCAGGATGGAAACAGGCGGGCGATAGGTGCTAACCAGCCGCGGCTCACGCAAACGTTTCAGTGCGGCGAATAGCGCTAACAGCCAATAGGCGGCACAGGCGACAACTGGAAGCGGAAGCCAAGTCACGCCGAAAGCAAGGCCACGCCGCAAGCCACCAGCGATGCGCCCATCCATCGGCGCGGGCTGATTCGTTCCCGCAGCAGGAACTTGGCGAGGATGGTTTCGAACACGTAGCTGGCTGCGGTGGCCGGCACCGCGAAGCTGACATCCGCGATGGAGAGCAGCGCCATGAAGGAGAAAAACGAAACCGCCATGCAGGCAACGGAGAAAATGATGAACTTGTTTCGCGCCATAGCCGCCAGTACGCGGCTGAGAGCACCCGGGTGAAAATCGTCGATCTCGCCTTGCTGGCGCATTCCTTTCGCCTGAAGAATTTCGCCCACTGTCGTGCAGGCGACAATCACTGCTACCAGTACCCACTTCATAAGCATTCCCGGTCAGGTTGGGCAGTGGTGTTGAATTCCGTGCGGCCCACCAGAATGACGCCGCCCACAATGAGCAGAATGCCAGTCCACCGCGTGAGCGACACAGCTTCATTCAGAAACAGGTGGCCAGCCAGCGCCACCAGCGCATAGCCGATGGAGGTAACGGGCAGAACATAGCTCAGATCTGCCCAACTTAACAGCGCCATGTGCGAGAGCATCCACAGCACAAGCAGGCTGACGCCGACGGCGACCCACGGATTCAGAAACGCCATCAGGTAAGCGATGGGCGATGCGGAGACCATGGGCCCCACTTGGCGCATTCCCATGCGCAGAAACGAGTCCCCCAGCACGTTGGCAAGGATGACAATGAGCGTGAAGACCCGGGTTTTCAATAGCGGACTAGTGTTAGTCGCCTGCATGAGCGGACGCGGCGGCGGCCGTTGCCTGCCGGTGATCCGCGACAAATTTGCGGCGCTTGCGGCGGAGTGCCATGTATTCTTTGGCTTCTTTGGCCAACCGCTTCCGATCGTGCGAATTGAACATGGCCTTGCTCACCACGCGCCAGATCACGCGCGCGCGGAAATAATATTCGCCATAGAAGCGCTCCACCCATTCCACCAGTTCGGCTTCGTCCAAACCGGGATAAATCACCTTGGGAAGCTGGTGGCCCACTTCGTCCGTCATGGAGCCGATAGAGATCAGGTCATTCTTCTTCGCGTAATCGTAAAACTCGGTACCGGGGTAAGGGTGCGCGATCGAGACTTGAATGGTTTCGTTATCCAGCTTCTTCGCGAAATCGATAGTCTTGCGGATGCTTTCGCGGGATTCGCCAGGAAGGCCCACAATGAAATCGCCATGGATGAGTAGCCCTAGCTTGCGGCAGTTCGCGGTGAAGCGCTCTGCCATATCCACGGTGGCCCCCTTCTTGATGTTCTTCAGGATTTGCGGGTCGCCGGATTCATAGCCCACGATGAGCAGGCGGCAGCCGGCATCTTTCATGGCCTTGAGCGTGTCGTAATCCGTAGTGACGCGCGAGGTGCAACTCCACGTCATGTTCAGCGGCTTCAGCTTCGCGCAAAGCTCGATGGTGCGGGCTTTCTGGTAATTAAAAGTGTCATCGTCGAAGAACACTTCCTTGATTTCCGGGAAATTCTCTTTGATGTACGCCATTTCCGCGGCAACATCATCGGCGGAACGCAAGCGCCAGCGGTGGCCGGAATGTGTCTGCGGCCAGAGACAGAACGTGCACATGGCGGGGCATCCGCGCGAGGTGTAGAGCGAAATGAACGGGTTCAGCAGGAAAGGGACGTTGTAGTTGGTTATGTCCAGATCGCGCTTATAGACTTTGCTTACCCAGGGCAGTTCATCCAGATTTTCGATGACTCCGCGTTCGGGATTATTCACAATGACGCCCTCGGCATTGCGAAAGCTGACGCCCGGAATTTCTTCGAGCGGCTTGCCATTGGCGTAATCGACAATCTGATGATCGAATTCGCGGCGGACCACAAAATCGATAGCGTTGGTCGCGTTCAGCGTCTTCTCAGGCTCGACGGTGACGGGCGGCCCCACGAAACAGACCTTCAGATTCGGGTTGGCCACCTTCATCATGTTGGCCATCTTCACGTCCACGTCGAAACCGGGCGTGGATGTGAAAAGGACCAGGAGTTCGAAATCCCGGCCCATCTCCACCGTCTGTTCGATGGAGATTTTGTGCGGTGGAGCATCCACCACTTTGCTGTCCGGAAGCATCCCGGCGGGGTAACAAAGCCAAACCGGATACCAGTAAGACTCAATTTCACGGGACGCAGGCCAGCGAGAACTCGCCCCGCCGTCAAAGCCTTCAAACGACGGGGGGTTCAAAAACATTGTTCGCATAGAATCTTCTAGTGTAACGCGCCCATCGGTTCAGGCGTTCCCTGAACATTAGTTCACGGGCAATGGCACGGCATTCGAAGAGACGCCGTTTTCGGTGATCTTCAACTGCGAGTTGCCGGTGCGAAGGCCGGAAGGCAGTTGAAAAGCCACCTGATAGAGACCGACGAAGCCGGGGGAGGCGATGGAGTAAATGACGTTGGCGGCCTGATCGTCCACGGTGGCAGTAACCGGCTGCGTTCGCGAGATTCCCTGAACACCGCGGCCGGTTGTGAGCGCGGGCGTCCCCGCCCCCAAGCCGGTGCAGTAGACCAACAGAATTTCGTTCGCGCGGGCGCGGTTGTCGGGGCGGATTAGCGAATAATCCGAGTTGCGAAGCACAATTCCGCCGGTACCATCGAAGAAAATGGCGGGTGCGGCCGGCACCACCTTCAGGTTAAAAGCGGCGCTGGGAGTACCGTTCGTGCTGACGACTAAGGGCTGCGTTCCGGCCGCGGTTTCGAAGGGAACCTGAGCCACAACGAGTGTGGGTGAAACCGACAGGATGGGGGCGGCCTGACCGGCAACCGTCGCCGATATTCCATTGAGAGACAGCGGCGCGACAGCAGTGTCAAAGCCCTGCAGTCCGCCGTTTGCGGTGGCGAAGTTGCTGCCGTAGATACTGACCAACTCACCCGGAGCGGCAGTGATGTTTGTGGGGTCACTCACGGCGCTGATCACAATACCTACTTGCGGCGGCCCGGAATTAGCGACGCCCATCTGGGCGCGGATGACGCCTCCCGGATAAGCGGTGGAGTGCATATTGATGTACTGCTTCTCAGGCGTGCTGACAAGCGAGTTCAAGGTGCCCAGGCCGGCCGTATCGCCTACGGTTACGGTCCGGGAAAGATTCCCCGAACCCGTGGCCGCCACAGGACTGCCGCCGCTTATGCCGGTGTTAATAGTGACCGGCCCGTTGGTACCTACCAGGCCATCATGAATGTGAAAACCGGTGAGAGTAGGGCTATCGGGGAAGCGGTAGTTCACATCGAAATTGACCACGCCAGCCTCCACGGTGCCATCGGTCTTACGGATGGTATTCACTGTGACCACGCCGGTGCCCGAAGCGGCGTAACCGGTAATGGGCGGCACTTCATTGGACGGGAGCATGTTCACCGGGAAGGTGAACTGATCTGTGGAGCGAAGCTGAGCGCGCGCCGTGCCACCTGGGTTGATGGTGGTGTGCACGTTGATGTAATAGCTGCTGGGGTTATTGAACAGCCCGGAAAGGCCATCCTGCCCCAGCGGGCTGGCCACGTTCACATTCACCGGGTAATGCAGGTTGCCTTTCCCGCTTGCGTCGGACGCAACCGAACTCACCGGCGTGGGAAGCTCGACGGGGCCGTTCACGCCGGCGTCACCTTTGTGGATGTGCAAACCGGTGAAGGTGACCGGCGAGCCCACCGTGTAATTCACGTCGAAAATCACGGAGCCTGAGGTGAACGTGCCCGAACCATCCTGCACGGCAATGGCGGTCACGCTCGCAACGGCGGTGTTGCCGCTCGAGACCGGCGGCACTTCATTCGCCGATTGCATGATACCCATCAGACGCACCACTGAGGCGCGCTGCAACTGGGCGCGTATGAAGCCGCCCGGATATTCGGTGGAATGCATGTTCACGTAAAAATTGCCGGGGGTTTCGAACATGCCGCGCAGGGTGTCCAGTGCCGCGGTATCTGTCGGCAACACCTGCGCCTGACGCTCAATGCGGCCCACACCCGTCGAATCCA
>JBBROT010000044.1:0-14342 GCA_038229155.1 Bryobacterales bacterium
ATCCAGAAGGTAAGTCACAATGGCTTCGCTGTCCTGGCTATCATCATTACGATAGGGGATTGAGTTGCCACTCCAAGGTTTTGGCCCTGCACCAAGACTAAATAAGAATCCATTTTGAGCAAGGTTCATGCGAATTTCAGAGATGGGACGGCCGATATCGGTGAGGCGCACGCTGAGAAGCTTCTGCGCCAGTGGCGTGAACTGCCTGATCTGGAGCGAATTGTTCAATATCAGAACCGGAATATTTACGCTGGTCAGCAGGTTGGCGGTGTCGTTCGCGGTCTCGGTAAGCACATGGTTGCGCTGCTGCAATTCATCGTTGACGGTTTGCAGTTTCGCGCTCTGCAGCTCTTCTTTGGCTGTCTCCAGCTCCTCGTTGGTGGATTGCAGTTCTTCGTTGGCGGACTGCACTTCCGCGTTCGAAGAAGTGAGCTCCTCATTTTTCAGGTCGCGCTCTTCAATCAGCGATTGCAGATAGAACTTGCTGGCATTCAGATCCTGGCGCAGTTGCGCGGTGCTGACGGCATCGGCCGTAAGGTTGCCGTCGGCCTCATCCAGATGCTCCAGTTCCAATCGCGAGTGGAATTCGTTCTTCGCGACGAAGAGCACCAGATAACACTTGCCGGCGGCATTCAACGCCTGAATGGGGAAGACCTCAATCGCGAATTCAAGATCGTGCGAATTGTCTTTCATCCGTAGGTTGTCCATACGAACCGGAATTTCCTGGGCCACGGCGCGTTCCACCGCTTCCCTCACCTCGTTCACAATAGATGCCTTCAGCCTGCGCGAATCCAGGTAAGGGCCCATCTGCCCGCGGGATTGCAATATTTCCAGACGTCCATTGACAATCACGCCGGGCGGAGCGTAACCAACCAGCACTGCGCGATCGGCCGCATGCTGAAGTTCCACGCCATTCCACGGATAGGCCGGCTCCGATTCATGGTTCCGAAGTGGCGGGTCCGCGGGCGCTGTCACAAAGCGGGGCACCTCAAAACTCACATGAGTTGCTTCCAGCTTGGCGAACACTTTGTTCTTGCGATCCACCGGATCGAAAATGTCCGTGAAGTCGGGTAGTGCTTCCGATTTTCCCAGAATGAGAAAACCCTCCGGCTTCAACGCACAATGGAACGCCGGAATCACGCGCCTCTGCAATTCCTGCCCGAGGTAAATCAAAACGTTGCGGCACGTGACCAGATCCACGCGCGAAATGGGCGGATCTTTGCAGAGGTTCTGGCGCGCGAAGACGCACAGATCGCGAACGCGTTTCGAGACCTGATAGCCCTGGTCCACCTTCACGAAAAAGCGGCGCATGCGTTCCGGCGATACTTCGGAGGCAACGCTATCGGGGTAACAGCCGGCCCGCGCTCTCTCAATAGAACGCTCGCTGACATCGGTGCCGAACACCTGAATCCCCGCTTCCAGGCCGTGGGCCGATGTGTATTCAAGCAGCGCCATCACAATGGAATAGGTTTCTTCGCCCGTGGAGCATCCCGCGACCCAGATGCGCACCTGCTGGTTGGGCGCGCGATTTTCGAAGATCTTCGGAAACACAGTCGTCTTCAACGCCTCAAACATGCCGGGATCGCGAAAGAACCAGGTCAAGCCCACTAGCAGGTCTTCATGCAGCAAGCGCAGTTCTTCCGGCGAGGATTGCAGTAACTTCAGATAGGCGCGCAGCGAATCCGTCTGTGTGACCAGCAGGCGGCGCGCGATTCTGCGGTGCACCGTTCCCGGTTTATAGAGCCCGAATGCCAGGCCCGCGAAACCGCGCAGCATTTGATAAATCTTTCGCAGAATCTCGTGATCCGTGGCAGCGGCCTTGCCCTCTTCCAGTTGCCGCAGTTCGGGGTGCGCATAGAGGTAGCCCAGGCGGGTCAGCTCTTTCGCGATCCCGGCGGGGGGCATCACCAGATCCACATTGTCCGCGGCGATGCTGTTGAGCGGCATATCGGGATGCCGCGCGCTGCTGGGCTCCTGCACCAGCGCAATGCCGCCTTCCGCTTTAATGGCCTTCAGACCGGATGCGCCGTCGCTATCCATGCCGGAGAGAACCACTCCCACGGCCATGTTCTTCTGATCCATGGCCAGCGACCGGAAGAAATAATCTATGGCCAGCGTACCCTTTACTTTGTCCGAACGGTTTTCAAGACGCAGCGTGCCGTGCGAGATGCTCACAAAATTGTTCGGCGGCAGGATGTGAATATGGTTCGGCTGAGGCACGGTGCCGGTCTCAATGGTGCTAACCGGCAACTGCGTGTGCCCTTGCAGAATTTTCACCAGATGGCTCTTATGATCGGGGGCCAGATGCGGCACCAGAATGAAGGACATTCCAGTATCGAGCGGCAGACTGTGCAGAAGATCGATGTAGGCTTCGATCCCTCCGGCGGAAGCGCCGATGCCGGCTACGGGGTACGAGAGAGTTTCCGATTCGGGAGTCTCATTCTGTACGGCATCGCTCTCGTCAAGCATGTCCACTGGTGTAATTACCCGGCCTATCTACCAGCACTATCCCACGCTTTCAGCGCAGCGCTTCCAGGTAAATTTTGCGAAAGATGCTGGGGTCGGCTGAGAGAGCGACGCGCAGAGGGCGGCCCGCGGGCGTTTCCAGCGTTCGGCCCTCCCGCGGCGAATCGCGCGCCACGGTCAAGGGAACGGAACTGATCTTAAGCACCGCCGGTTCCACCAGCGCAACCGCTGCCAGCGGGTCCCATGCATAGAACATGTGCTGGTCGATCAGGATGCGATTGGAGGCGATAATCTGAGCGGCAAACTTGCCTAGTTTCGATTGCGCGGTCTTTTCGACGGCGCGCAGGAACGCCGCATCGATGGGCACAAAATTCGAAGCATCGAGCGGCACCAGACGGCAGCGGGTGACGCTCTCAAACACTTTGCCGGCGGCGGCTGGATCGATGTAGATGTTCCATTCCGCCGTGAGATTTTCGGAATAGAGCGGGCCGGCCGCGGCCAGATTGCCCATGACGCGCACGGCACCTCCCATGATGACCAGATCGTCTATTGCGAGCACGCTGTTCGGCGAAGAGGCCAGCACCTCCGCGATGTTGGTTAACGGCCCCAGCGCCAGGATGGACACCGGCTTGCGCGCGTTGCTCAGGCGTTCGCGCAGGTATGCGGCGGCGCTGAGGCTGCCGGGCGTTCGCTCCGTGGAAGGCATTTCTACGTGGGGCAGTTCGTCGGACATGGTGCGCCACACTTCGGGAAATTCGTTGGCACCATTCAGTGGCGTGTCGCGGCCCAGATAGACCGGAATGGAAGTGCGCCCGGCCAGTTCCAGCAAGCGAAGCACGTTCGCGCCGCCCGCCGGCACATGCGCCAGGCCGTTCACGATGGTGATGGCTTCGATGTTCACATCCGGGCGGGCCAGCAGAAACGCGATGGCCATCAGATCGTCAGAACCGGCGTCGGTATCGACGATGACATTGCGCGAAGGCACCGCGGCAAGCATTGAGACAAGCGGGAAGAGCATGGCGGCAAGCTTCATAAGCGTGCGATTCCGTGGAAGCCCTCTTCCATTTGCGGCGGTTGCATGCGCGCCGCCATCAGGGCCATCGCCGCTTCCGGCACTTGGCGGGGACGGACCAGATTCCGGCGCAGCGCTGTCGCAAATGGAACATCGAAATACACCGCGTCCACGCGCGCGGAGTGCGAACGCGCGATGGAGAAATAGGGCCGCCGTTCCGCCGCGGTCAGGTGCGTGGCATCCACGCAATTCACGGCGCAGCCCACGCGCAGGCGCTGGCGCAGCAGATATCGCACCGACGCAAAGACGCGGCCGTGGATATTCTGGTTCGCCATATCGTCGGAAAGCAGCAGCCGCAGCGCATCGGATGAAATGGCATTCCACCCCTGCCGCGCCGCCCAAGTGGATTTACCGCAACCGGGCAGGCCAACCAGCAACACGATTCGCTGGTCAGGCGACATGAATGACGGGCCTGCGCGCCGGATCTTTCACAGCGCGCCGCAGCACCTCATGCGCAATGGGCGCGACATCGCCTTCGCCCAGGAAGAGAAACTGAAACAGGTTGCCCATGGGGTTGCCTTCCGTCCACTTGAAATACGCGTGGGGAACATGGCCAGTGGTGTTTTCGATATGGATCAGCATGGCCGCCACCGCATTCGCCACCACCGGGCTTGAGGCCTTCAGCACCACGTGCTTGCCCAGGCACTCCGCCGTCACTTTCATGCACTCTGAAAAGTCCGAGGCGTCGCTGCGGAGTATCTGGAAGACATAGATCCGTTCGTCCGCGCTTAAGTTATGGAAGCGCCTCACTTCCACATCCATCAGGTCAAGAGCTTCGGCGGTCTCCGCGCGCGGCCGGCGGGCGACAAGATGGATCACCTGGTCTTCATCCAGTGCCAGCAACTCTTTCGCATTGTCATCCAGTTGCACTTCGGTGATGCGCAGTTCCGTCGAGCGGCTCGCGCGCGACACAATCGACACCGCGACGATAGTGAGAATGAAAATGGACGAAATCTTCAAGCCTTCCGGGCGCTCATAAATGTTCAGCAGTGTGGTGTAAACAAACACGGCCGTGATGAAGACAAATACCCATCGCAGGCTCTTCTGCGCCCACACCGAGATGGTGACGGCCACGGCGGCGGATGTGATCAGCATCAGTACGCCGGTGGCATAAGCTCCTCCCTGCGCGTCTACATTGGCCTTGAAGAGCACAGTGACAATCACCGACATGCCCATGAAAACCAGCACCAGCGGACGCGCCCCCTTGGCCCATTCCGGAGCCATGCCGAAGCGCGGAAGATAGCGCGGAATCAGGTTGAGCAAGCCGGCCATGGCGGAGGCACCCGCAAACGCCAGAATCAAAATTGTGCTGATGTCGTATGCGGTTCCGAAGACGTTGCCCAGGTACTTGTGCGCCAGGTAGGCCAGCGCGCGGCCGTTCGCTTCGCCGCCATCTTTGAATTTCGCGGGCTCAATCAGCAGCGTGGTGGCCAGGCTGGTCGCCATCAGAAAAACGCTCATGATGCCGGCGGCCGTGGTCAGCAGCCTGCGGGTGTTGCGGATGCGCTCGTCCTTATCAGCGCCCGCAATCAGCGGCATCACCGCGACGCCGGTTTCGAAGCCCGAAAGCCCCAGCGCCAGCTTCGGGAACAGCACCAGTGAAATGCCAAGCATCGCCAGAGGGTTGCCGTGTTGAGCGAATAGCGCGCGCTCCCAGTGCGGGATGGAATCGGCGTGAATTGCCACCTGGTAGAGCGCCACAGCGGTCACCACCACGTTCAGCGCGAGGTATCCGGCCACCAGCACCACCGCCACGCCAATGGCCTCTTTGAAGCCCTTCAGAAAGATGGCACCCAGGATGGCGAGCAGCACCAGCGTCACCGTCATCTGGTTCTTCATCCAATCCGGCGTGAACGGATTTTGAGTGAAGTGCGCCGCCGCGTCGGCCGCGGAAAGCGTCATGGTGATGATGAAATCCGTGGTGGCGAAACCCAGCAGGCAGAGCACGAATAGCTTGCCCGTCCACTGGGGAAAAAGCTTTTCCAGCATCGCGATGCTGCCCTGGCCGTTGGGGCTGGCGGCAGCCACTCGCTTGTAAACAGGCAGCGCGGCGAACAGCGTCACCAGCACCAAAATCAGCGTCGCGATGGGCGAAAGAATGCCGGCTGCCAGGAAGGCAATGCCCGGCTGATAGCCCAGCGTCGAAAAATAATCCACGCCCGTCAGGCACATCACACGCCACCAGGGATGCACCGGTTCGGCCTTGGAATGGACGCCCTTGGGCAGCCTTAAATCGGCCAGAAGCCAGTCAGTGAAAGGCATCTAATAAATAGCGCCGCCGGCACCCAAAGGCCGCTGGCGAATTTCCATGCAGCCTTTGCCCGTGGGCAGCACCTTGCCGGGATTCAGCAGATGCTTGGGGTCGAACAGGTCTTTAAAATCTTGTATCGCGCCCAGGGTATCGGCGCTGAACAGGGAGCCCATCATCTCGTTTTTTTCCATTCCCACGCCATGTTCGCCGGTGATGGACCCTCCCACATCGATGCAGTGTTTCAGAATCAGTTCACCGGCTTCGCGGGCGCGTTCCAGTTCACCCGGTTTACGCGCGTCGAACAAAATGATGGGATGCATGTTGCCATCGCCGGCGTGAAAAATGTTGCCGATCGTGAGGCCCGTGTGCTCCGCAATTTCACCGATGCGCCGCAGCGTGCCCGCAATTTCCGAACGCGGCACCACGCCGTCCTGCACATAATAAGTGGGGCTCACGCGGCCCACCGCGCCGAACGCGTTCTTGCGGCCCTTCCACAGCAAATCGCGCTCTTCCGGCGTTTTCGCCACTCGAAATTCGCGCGCGCCGCACGCCAGGCAGACCTGCCGGATCTCTTCGGCCTGCTGCTCCACAGCCTCGCGCAGCCCTTCCACTTCCACCAGCAGCACCGCCGCCGCATCGCGCGGGTAACCGGCATGCGTGGCATCTTCCACCATGTTCATCATGCGGCTGTCCAGCATCTCAATAGCCGCGGGCGTAATGGCGCGCGCCGTAATTTCAGCCACCGTGTTCGCCGCATCGTCGACGGAATTGTAGATCGCAAGCGCGGTCTTCACCATCTCCATCTGGCGCATCAGCCGCACTGTGATGCGCGTCACCAAAGCCATGGTGCCTTCCGAGCCGGTCAGCAACCCGGTCAGATCGTAGCCCGGCATATCCGGCGAATTACCGCCCGTCTCCATCACCGTCCCGTCGGGCAGCACGCATTCCAGGCCCAGCACATGGTTCGTGGTTACGCCGTATGCCAGCGTATGCGGACCGCCGGCGTTCTCCGCCACATTGCCGCCGATGGTACAGGCGCGTTGGCTTGAAGGGTCGGGCGCGAAGAAATACTTCTTGCCCTGCACGGCCAGCGTAATATCCAGGTTCACCACACCGGGCTGCACCACGGCGCGTTCATTTTCGAGATCGATTTCAAGGATGCGATTCATACGCGCGAACGCCACCATGATTCCGCCATTGCGAGGAATCGCGCCGCCGCTCAAACCCGTACCCGCGCCGCGCCCCACCATGGGAATTCCGAACTCGTGCGAGATGCGGGCGATTTCGGATACCTCCGCCGTGGTGCGCGGAAACACCACCAGATCCGGCAGCACTTTGTCCACGCCGCCATCGTATTCGTACAGTTTCAAATCCTGGGGATTATCGAGATACCCGCGCGTGCCCAACAGCGCCACCAGTTGCTTGCGCGCCGCGGGCGGCAGCGCTATGCGCGGTTCGGTTTCACAGGAGAGACTGGACATAGTTCACCATTTTATCGTCCGTCCAGTTCGCCTCTCCAATAATCTTGTTCACCACCTTGCCTTCGGCGTTGATGATGTACGTCTCCGGAAACTGCACGCTGCCATAATCGCTGTTGATCTTCTGCTCCGGATCGCGAGCCGTCAGGAATGAAAGGCGGAAGCGATTCACGAACCGCTTATACGCGGCTTCGTCTTTATCGACGCTAATGCCCAGCACCACCAGGCCACGATCGCGAAAGCGCGTCTGCAGCAGGTTCAGCGACGGAATTTCCTGCACGCACGGGGCGCACCAGGTGGCCCAGAAATTCACCACCAGAACCTTGCCACCGAACTTGGCGGGCGAAATCGTCTGACCGGAATCGGAAGTAATGGAAAAGGACGGCGCGGAATCGCCGACGTTCACCGTATGTTCGTGGATTGTATTGTAGAGAAGTGCGCTGAATCCAAGAAAGAGAAGAGCGAACAGGCCTTGCAGGATGCGGTCGGGTTTCAAGTGGCTCATGCGGAGCGGATACTTTGAGTGTATCTTGCGGAGCGGCCGCGGCATCTAAATGACTATGCTGATTACGCGAAAAGTGGAGTTTTCAGCATCGCATTCCCTGCGCGGCGCGGGCCTGAGCGACGCGGAAAACCTCGCCATTTTCGGCCCGGCTTCGAACCCGAACGGCCACGGCCATAACTACATCGTCGAAGTGACTCTGTCCGGCACGCCGGACCCGGTCACCGGCATGGTGATGGATCTGAAAGAGCTGAAGGACATTCTGAATCTCCACGTGCTGGAGCCTTTCGATCACCGGTTCCTGAACCATGAAGTGCCTCCGTTCGACCGCGTCATCCCCACGGCTGAAAACATCGCGATTGAAATCTGGCGGAGGCTCGCACCGCAATTGAATACGGGCACCGCCGCGCTGCATTGCATTCGCCTTTGGGAAACTTCTGACCTGTACGTAGATTACTTCGGCGAGGATGCGGCTTGATCCAGGTCACGCGAAAGTACGATTTCTCCGCGTCGCATCGGCTGCATTCCGATACCTTCTCCGAAGCGGAGAATACGCGCCTCTTCGGCAAATGCAATAACCCTTTCGGACATGGCCACAACTACGAACTGTTCGTAACCGCCGAAGGACCGGTGGACGCGTGTACCGGTCGCGTTGTCGATCCCCCAACGCTCGACAAGTTGGTAACGCAATATGTGCTGACGGCCTATCGCCTGAAAAACATGAACCTCGATCTGCCGGAGTTCGCGAAGCTGGTGCCCACCACGGAGAACGTCGCCTCCGCCATTGCGCAGCGCCTGCAACAGCACTGGCCCGAAGCCTTCCCCACCGGCGTGCCGCGCCTTTCTAAAATTCGAATCCGTGAAACGGATCGCAACATCTTCGAGCTAATCCTATGAACAAGAACAAAGCCCAAATCAAGGTCATGAAGCCGCGTGAGACCGAAGGCCAGATTGCGCCGCACGTGCGTGAGATGCTCTCCATGCTGGGCGAAGACCCCTCGCGCGAGGGCCTGGAACGTACTCCGGCGCGCGTTGAAAAAGCCATGCGCTTCCTGACCGAGGGCTACCGCGCGGATGTCGCCTCCATGGTGAACGACGCGATCTATGAAGTGAAGTATGACGAAATGGTGGTCGTGCGCGACATTGAATTCTTCAGCATGTGCGAACACCATATGCTGCCTTTCTTCGGCAAGATTCATGTCGCATACCTGGCGAAGAATAAGGTCATCGGTCTGAGCAAAATTCCGCGCTTAGTGAACGTCTTCGCGCGCCGTTTGCAGATTCAGGAACGCTTCACGCAGCAAGTGGCGGAATGTCTGCAAGATTTACTGGACCCACAAGGCGTCGGCGTCATCTGCGAGGCGCAGCACTTCTGCATGATGATGCGCGGGGTGGAAAAACAGGGCTCCAGCACAGTCACCAGCACCATGCTGGGCGCGTTCCGCAATCAGAAAGAAACGCGCGACGAATTACTGGCGCTGGTGCGGAAGTAACTGCTCCTCTTCCCGCTTCACTAAGATAAAAAAGCGCGTATCGCAGTTCATGCAGCGGTACGGTAGCTGGCTCTTCAATCGCCACTTCATCCAGGAAACAAAGTTATCGTGCCGGGAGCGCCTCAAGAGCCGCGATTGGCACTTAGGGCAGGCGGCGGATACCGTTTCGTGCTCCATTCTGGCAGGTAGCTTAACAGAACCGCGCTTATTTCTTTTCCTGCGCCGGTTGACCGGGAGCATGCGTCTCCGTTGTCTTCGCGCCAGGTCCGCCCGCTTCCTTTTTCTGGTCGCGTTCCGTCATGCCCTTCTTCTCTTCCCGCCGCATGGATTCGAGAGCGGGAGAGCCCGGGTCCGCCGCGCCGTGGCCCGGATATCCCGATTCGGAAATGCCGGTTTGCGTGTTGCTTCGCGATTGCCGAGTGCTCCAACCGCATCCGAGCGAGAAGGCGACGAGGGTACCCGCGGCAAGAACGCACAGCGACCGGGCAGAGACTGATTTCTTCATGTTTACAGCCATTATACGTGTTCGAAAAACTCCCATGTCTCCCGTGCGCAACGTTCCCAGCGGAAATGTTGCGCGCGCGTGAGGCCCAGTTTTCGTAGGCGCTCCCGCTCGGTCGGCCCGGTCAGGAGTTCTTCCAGCGCCAAGCCGATTTCAGCCGTGCTGAGCGGGTCCACCAAGCGTGCCGCACCGGCCGTGATCTCCGGCAGCGACGAGACATTCGACGTAAGCACAGCCGTGCCGGCGGCCATCGCCTGAGCCACCGGAAAGCCGAAGCCTTCATATAACGAAGGGTACGCGAACACCGTTGCCCCCGCCGTCAAACCCGGCAGCAAGGCTTCGGGAACATAGCCCAAGGTGCGGATGCCGCGGATGCCTGGCGGGTGCGCTTCCAGCCGCGCCATGGTCTGTTCGCTGCGCCAGCCGCGCGGCCCGGAGACCACCAGATCGTACTCTTCGCGCACGCTGACCGGTAACTGTTCATAGGCGTCCAGCAAGCGGTCCAGGTTCTTGCGCGGCTCAATGGTGCTCACAAATAGGATGTACGGTTTAGTAAGCGCATAGGCTTCGCGCGCCGCGGCAATCGCGCTCCCGGGAACCTGAAAGTAAGTCTCGGCAACACCGTGATGCACGGCGCGCACACGCTCGGGCGGCAGATTCAGCCAGCGGATGGCGTCGGCGCGCGTGGCCTCGCTCGGTGTGATCACACCATCGGCGCGGCGCACCGTGCGTTCGGCCCAGCGCTTGTCATTGGCCACCGTCGCGGCCGTGTGAAGTTCTGGATGCGACCACGCGGTCATATCGTGGACCGTGGTGGTGAGCTTGCAATTGCGCGGCGGGTTGCGCACCTGGTTCGAGGCATGAAACACATCGAAGCGTCCGCCCACAAAATCCAGCACCGGGTTCCTGCCCGTGTTCGCGAACAGCACCAGCGCAAAGCGCCACGCGGTACTGAACGGCCCCAGTAGCGACCCCTCATGATGAAGCGCCAGTTCTCTATCCAGAAACGGAAACGCACTCAAGCGATTGCTACCAGCCGTGCGCCGTAAGTGCCGATGCAGTTCGTACAGATAGGCTTTCACGCCGGCGCTGCGCACCAGAAACGGGAAGCAATCCAGACAAACGCGCATCAGTTGCGCGCCGCCTCTTGCAGTACGGCCAGCGTGGCTTTCGCCGCGGCATGCCAGCTAAATTCCGCCGCCCTCTTGGGACCGGCAATTCGCAAGCGCTCCCGCTCGGTATCGTTGCAGGCCAGAGTTTCAAGGCAAGCCGCCAGCGCGGCAGCGTCATCGGGATCGAAGAGCAGCGCGGCACCGCCCGCGATCCCAGCCATGGGCTCTACATTCGCGCACGCCGTGGGCAGACCTGCAGCCAATGCTTCCAGAATGGGCATGCCGAAGCCCTCAAAGCGCGAAGGATACACAAAGGCGCGCGCACCGGCGAAGAGCGCATACAAATCTTCGCGCGGGATCCATCCGGTAAACGTGACGCGATCCGCAAGGCCCAGGCGGTCGCGAAGCTCTTCAAGCGGAGCGGTATGAAAGCCTTTGAGTCCTGCCACAACCAGACAGTACTCTGGATGGCGCCGCGAAAATTCTGAAAACGCTGTGAGCAATCCATCCAAATTCTTATGCGGATGCAGCGTGGAAACCGCCAACAAATAAGGCGACGCAGCCGGCACCGCATGAAGCCCGAAGAACGCCGTGTCCACACCATGCGGCACCACGCGTACCCTATCCGTCGGTATTCGATAGAAGCGATGCAAGTCTTCGCGCGTGGCTTCCGAAACAGCCACCAGCAGCTTTGACCGGTGCGCCGAACTGAACAGCAGCGCGCGCCAGAACGGCAGATCGAACCAGCGGAAATATTCCGGGTGCCGCTTATGCTGCAAATCGTGAAACACCGTCACCTGCGGGCAGGGGCAAAACACGGGCGCGGTGAACCCCGGGTTGAACAGCACGTCAAGCTTATGCGCGGCGGCTGAAAGCGGCAACGCCATCTGTTCCCACAAAATGCGCGCAGGCCTGTTGCTCGCGCTCACCTGGCTCGCCAGCACTTTAAAATTCGGCGCGCCAGCGGGCAGCAAACTATCGCCCGTCTCCTTGTTCGTCCAGATCAAAAACTCGCTCTCGCGATCCGTTTCAGCCAGCGCATTTACCAAGCTCCGCAGATAAATTTCGGTGCCGCCCACGCCGCCGGGAATCAGATACAGCGCATTGATGCCGATCCGCAAATCAGTGCGCTTGCCCTTGCAACTGCCGCAGCAGCAACTGCGCGGATTCGTCCGTGGGCTGCGTTTCCACAATCATCTTCACGTTCTGAATCGCCTCCGGAATGCGGTTCATCGCTTGCAAAATTCTCGCGCGATAAAGGTACGTCACCATATAGGTCGGGTCCATCACCTGGCCCTTCATCAGCGCATCCATTGCCTCCGGCACCTTGCCCTGGCGCGCATACAGCAGGCCCATCGAGGCCCACGCCTGCGCCGTCGGTTTATCGCGCAGCGAAGCTTCCATCTTCGCGATGGCCTCCGCCGGCCGATGATCGCATTCCAGAGCGAGCGACCAATCCATCAACACCGTGTAATCGGGCTTCTCAATCTCGGCAGCCTTGCCATAGCTCTCCACAGCCTCACGGCAACGGCCGGTGCGAAACTGCGCCACCCCCAAACCGAATTGCACACGCTGCTTATGCGGCGATTTTTCAGCCGCATCCTCCCACAAGTTCATGGACGACGCCCAAACATTATTGCGCGCCCATGTTGCACCGGCCAGCAGAGGCACCAGCGCCAACGCCAACGCCGCGTTGTACCGGAAGCGCCGCAGACCTTCGGCCACAATGAACAACAGCCCCACCATGGGCAGGTACAAGCGGCGATCCGCCACCACGTCCTTGATCGGAATCACGGAACTGGTAGGCAACAAAATCAACACGAATAACAGGAAGCCAAACGAGGCGAGCGGATGCCGCTTGCGGACCACCCAGGCCAGCGCAATCAGAGCCACGATGCCGAGCAAAGCGAACACCGCGCCATGATCGAGGAACGTGCGCGAGACGGCAAAATCATGATCCACCGTTTGCCATAACGGCAACACGAATTGAAGCAGATACAAAAAGAACACGCGGCCCTGCGTGAAGAAGTATTGGTACCACGTGAACTCCTTCATGTTGAAGCCAATGCTCACGGGGTCGCGGCTGATATAGCGAATCACGAAGATGCTGCCCAGCGCGCCCAACACCGCGATGGGCGCATAAAGACGCCAGTTCCGCCGTATTCCCCTCAGCCCAGGCGTCTCGGGATGGAAGAAAAAATCGGTCAGCAGAAGAACCGCGGGCAGCGTGATGGTGTGTTCCTTCGTCGCCACCGCCGCCCCATACAGCGCCATCACACCGGCCGCGACCGGCCAGGAAACATCGGCCCGCCTGCGATACAGGAACAACGCCCACGCAGCGAAAAAGAAAATCGCGCCCATGCTTTCGCCGCGCTGCGCCACATACGAAACAGCTTCGGTCTGCATGGGATGCAACAGGAACACCACCGCGCACAGTGCCGCCGCACCGAGTTGGCCGGCCGGCGGAAACGAAGCCAATTGCAGAATCTTGCGCACCACCAAAAACAGCAGCGCCGCCGCCACCAGGTGAAACAAAAAATTCACCACATGATACGGAAACGGCTCCAAGCCGCCCGTATGCAGATTCAACCAGTAAGTCGACATCAGCAGCGGACGCACCTTCAGCCACTCGCGAAAGGGAATCGCAATCGCGCCCGGCTGCAGAAACGGCAGATGCAAATCGTCGAAGACAAACTCGCCATGCAGCGCGGGCGTATACGCCCAGATGGCCATCAACGCGCCCAACACCGCCAGCCCGCCACCCCACCACACGCCACCCCACCACGCCGCGCTCAGCCCAGCTTTCGCTTTCGGTTCCGCAACAAAAGCCTTGGCCGCTTTGCGCTCCCTCACGGCCGCTCGCTTCATTGGCTGGGGCCCTTGCCGTTCTGCAGATAAAATTCCAGAATCGCCAGGCGCTGCGCCAGCGCAATATTGTCGTCTTTCAATTTCGAAATAATCACCGAAATACGGAAAAACACCAGCAGGAAAACCGCGCCCGCAATCAGCACCAGCGCAACCGGCGCATACGTCAGGCCAAGCACGCGCGCCGCGTATTCCAGCCCCACCGGGCTCAGCGAAATTCCGAGCAATGCCACCGACGCCACCAGCCACGCCACCGAATATTCCACCCGGATGTGGGCTCTTCGCACAGACCCCAGCACCAGCAGAATCAGCAGGACGCTCAAGCCCGTCGTCCAATGTAAGAGGCGCTCCAAAGCTGCGTTAATCCTTCGTTTGCGGCCTTCGAAACCGCCTGCCGCCACCTTCGTATTTCAACACATTGATCAGCACGCCCAGCAGCACGTGAACAATGTAATAGACGCTTTTCAGCGCCGTTATGGAACTGCGACCCGTCAGGCGTGGCAGCATGCGGCACGGCACTTCCATGAAGCGGAACGCGCGGCGCTGCAACACCACCAGCGTTTCAATTTCCGGATACTCCAGCGGGAAGCTCTTGCTGAAC
>JBBROT010000045.1:0-14268 GCA_038229155.1 Bryobacterales bacterium
GAAGGAACTTGCGGCATCTGTAGGCTCCGCGGCGTCGATAGCTGTGCGGGCCTTGGTGCGGTCCTGCGTCATTTCGGTCAACACGCTGGTTTGCGCGGCAAACGTCATGATCTGCGCGCGATCTGAACCGCGCATGCTGTCAAGCAGCTTGCGGGCTTCCGCCTTCGCAGTCGCAAATCGCGTTCCTTCACGCATGCTGAAGCTGTTATCGAGCGCGATAATGACAGAGCGGTTCCCCGCCGCGCTAGCGACCGCGGCGGATCGTAGATACGGCTTCGCAAAAGCCAACACCAGCAGCGCCAACAGCAGCATGCGCAGCGTGAATAGCAAAATATATTGCAGACGCCGATGCTTGACCGAGCTTTGCGTCCGCTTCTCAAAAAACATCAGCGAACTGAACGGCAGCGGCGTGGTCTTGTGCCGCTTCAGCAGGTGAATGTAAACGGGCAGGCCAAGCGCCGCCAGTGCCGCGAAAAATGCTGGGGTCAGGAACGCCATCTAATCGCGCCGCTGCCTTAAAGAAAGATACTCGCGCAGCCCTTCATCCAGCGGTCGCGAGGTGTTCATCAGGAAATAATCCAGACCCGAAGCTTGCGCAGCGCGCTTCAATTCCGCCAAGTGGCCTTTCATCTTTTTGCGATATTCATTCTTGCTGTATTCCGGCGTCACTTCCATGGACGACTTCGTTTCCATATCGATCAGAAGCGTGGAATCGCGAAACGTCGGCTCAATTTCCTGCTGATCCAGAATGTGGAACAGAATCACTTCGTTGCCATGGAAGCGCAGCGGCTCCACGGCCTTGATGATGACCGCCGGCTGTTCGTAAAAATCGGAGATCACCGCCACAATGCCGCGTCGCCGCAGGTACTGCTGGAAGTGAAGAAAAGGCTTTGAGAAATCGGTGTGCGTGCCCACCGCGGAATGTTCCACGGCATGCAGCAGGCGCGCAAGCTGCCCCTGGCGCGTCGAAGGCGCAATGTAGTTCGTGACATCATCGTCAAAGACGATCAGCCCCGTGGCATCGCGCTGCAAGTTGCCCATGTACGCGAGCGACGCGGCCAGGAAGCGCGCATAATCCAGCTTGGGCATGGGCACGTTCCCGAAACCCATGCTGGCGCTGGTATCGAGCAATATCAATAACTGTGAATTCGTCTCGCCGCGATAGCGTTTGAGGAACGCCTTCTCCGTGCGGGCGAAAACATTCCAATCCACGTGGCGCAAATCGTCACCGGGCGTATAGGCGCGATACTCCGCGAATTCCTGGCTGAACCCAAAGTCCGGCGAACGATGCAGACCAGCCACAAAGCCATCCACCACGGTCTTCGCTACCAGGTCGAGCGACGAAATGGTGGCTAGCGTCTTAGGATCGAGAAATCGCTGCATAGGATTGCGAGAACACTGTTACCGCGCGCGTGCACGCACGCTTCATTCCTTCGGCGGAACTTTCAAATTCAATATCTGTTGCAACACATCGTCGGGCCGCTGCTTGTCGCTTTCCGCGTGAAAATTCAGCAGCACACGATGCCGCAGTACCGGAATATACAGCGCGCGCACGTCTTCATAGCTCACGTGATAGCGGCCCTTCATCAGCGCGCGGCACTTCGCGGAGAGCACCAGAAACTGCGCGGCTCGCACACTGCCTCCATAGTTGATGTACTTCTTCACCACGTCAGGCGCGGCCACGTCGCGAGGTCGCGTGGCGCGCACCAGATCGATTGCGTAACGCGCTACGGATTCGCCGATGGGCACCATGCGCACCAGTTGTTGGAAGTCCAGAATTTCTTCAGCGGTGGTTACCGGGTCGGCGGCGGCCACATGAGTGGTGGTGGTCAGATCCACAACCTTCAGCTCCTGTTCGGCGGACAGATAATCCAGCAGTACATTGAACAGGAACCGGTCCAGTTGCGCCTCGGGCAGCGGATAAGTGCCTTCGAGTTCGATGGGGTTCTGTGTGGCCAACACAAAGAACGGGTTCGGCAGCTTGTAATTCGTGCCGCGCACGGTGCAGGCGCGTTCCTGCATCGCTTCCAGCAGCGCCGATTGCGTCTTGGGCGGCGTACGATTGATCTCATCGGCCAGCAGCACGTTCGCAAAAATCGGCCCTTCGATAAATGTCCAGGTGCGCCTTCCGTTCGTGGGATCTTCCTCGATGATGTCCGTGCCGGTGATGTCCGAAGGCATCAGATCCGGCGTGAACTGGATGCGCTTGAAGATCAGCCCCAGCGTCTGCGCCATGGTGCGCACCAGCAGTGTTTTCGCGGTCCCCGGCAGCCCCGTGATCAGGCAATGGCCGCCCACGAACAGCGAAATCATCACTTGCTCCAGCACTTCTTCCTGGCCGATGATGACGCGGCGCACCTGCTCAGTGATCTTTGCTTCTACTTCGCGAAAGCGCGCGACACGCGCCTGAAGAACGTCGGGTGTGGGTGTCATGAATGAATTTAGTCGGATGCGCCGGCGGAAAGCTGGAGCAGTAATTTTTGTGCCGGTTTAAAGCTCGGTGCGGCTTCTAATGCAGTCTCCACTTCTTCACGCGCCTTGGCGTTTTGCTTCCCGGCATGATAGGCGCGGGCCAGATCGTAATGCGCGCCAGCCTGATCGAGCGGCCTTGTGGCCACTACCGCCGCGAACTCGCGAATCGCTCCGGACGCGTTGTTCTGTGCCAGCAGCAGCGCGCCCAGGCGCTTATGCAAATCGGCATCCTGCGGAGCGATGTAGTTCAACCGCTCCAAAGCCGCCGCCGCCTCTTTCGGACGGTTCGCCGCCTCCAGCATAGTGGCCAGCCGTTTGATCGTATCGGGATCGCGACCGCCTTCGCGTGAATACTTTTCCAGTTGCGTCAAAGCCGCGGCGGCATCGCCCTTGGCGACATAGGCATCGGCAAGTGAAACATAGACATTCCCCGTCTCCACAAAGTCCGGATACAGATCGCGAATCTTCGTCCCGATGCGGATCACGTCATCGTATTTCTTCGCGGTCGCGGCATCGCGCAGCACTTTGAACTGATCGCGCCACTCCGCATAGTGCTCCACCGTGTCTTTCGTATGCAAATCCAGCCAGGCCAGAAACTGTTTGTCGAACTCCACCGGCGCAATGCCCAATTGCTTCTGAATCACAGCCTCGGTGGGTACGCTCTCCGCGAACGCGTGAATCATATCCAGCAGTTTGTGCTCACCGTATTTCTCTGCGATGTAATCGCAAATCTTCCCGGCTTGAAAATACGACACCACCACCTGCGCCGGGTACGAAGGATGGATAAACCCGCGATCGATCTCAGCCACCGGCAGCAGCTTCTTCGTCTTGATCGCCTGAATCACATCGGGCGTCATCCGGTCGCCCCAATCAAGTGCCGCAGCGGTCTCTTCATGCACCGCCACCCCTTCGGTAAACCAGCGCGGCACGCGAAACTTGGTGGCCGTCAACACATACACATGGCTCATCTCATGCCACAGCGTGGACGCCCAATGGAACTCGCCGGGCCGCCGGCCGCTGGGGCTGTCCATCGCCACCACGCCACCGAACGTCACGCCCAACGCGCCCAAACCCGGCATGCCCATGGTTCGCACAGCGAAATCTTCATGGTCCGGATAGACTTCCACCTGCACCGGAAACGGCAAGTGCATCTGGTACTTCTTGTCGTAAGCGGCCATGGCTCGCTTCATCTCCGTCTCGAAGTACGGATGCAAAACATCGGCCTCTTTCTTGTGCAAACGAAGAATGGTGGTTGGTGTTTCGAACGTCTTGAAATTTTTATAACTGTCCATCAGGCGCAGCGAATTCACCGTGGCATTGTCTTTCCAGCCATGGTTGAAAGCCGTCTCAAGCGCCTGCCGCGCGTCCGCTTCCCGGCCCATGCGCATCAGATTAATGCCCAGATTCGAATACGCCGAATCGAGGTGCGGATCTGCAACAACCGCCTTCTTGTAGTATTCGATGCCTTCGTCATAGCGACGGTTTAACACCAGAAAGTGCGCGATAGTTTCATAGCCGCGCCCATAGTGAGGGTCTTCGGCCGCAATCTTTGCTTCCCACTGCTTTGGGGAACGATCAGCCAGTAACTCCACGGCGGCCCGCAAAGCCAGCGCATCTTTTGCTCCCGGCGAAAGTTGCAGCGCCGCATCGGCCTCCGCGACGGCACCCTTCGGATCGCTGTCTTCCAATTTCAGGCGGCCCATAAATTCGCGTGTTTCCACCAGCTTCGGGTCCGCCTCAAGGGCCTTCTGCGCCAGTTCCAGCGCTTTGCCTTGAAACGTCTCGTTTGCCACCAGCGCCAGACCCAAAAGCGCGGGCGCATAGTTCGGTTTCATCTGCAGGGCTTCGGTAAAGAGCTGCCCGGCGTCGCCTCCGTTGTAGCGCTCCAGAAAAAACCGGCCCCATTTCACACGCAGGTCGGCGTCTTTCGGCGAAGCCGCTACAGCCTCTTTAAACGCCTGGTTGGCACCTTTGTAATCGTGAGCGCGCCATAGCTCTTCCGCGCGCTTGAGCGTCTGCGATTGTGCCGCCAGCGCGAAACACAAAATCAGCGCGATGGATTTCACTTGTCCAACTCCTCTTGCACACGCGCCAGTTCCAGCAGCAGCTTCGAAAGCTGTGTGCGATACATATCCGGAGCCAGCAGCGATTTCTGATACTTGAGCTGATCGATCTGCGCCTCCACCTGATCGCGCTTCGCCTGCAAGGCCCTCTTCGCCGGATCCGCCGAAAGGCTCTCCGCGTTCAACTTCACCACGGAAAAGCTCATGGCAAACTGGCCCGCGGTGCCGCCCTTCACGGAATCCTCAATCACGGCATGCTCTGTGGAAAGCCTCTTCTGTTCTTCGTAAAACTTTTTGGTCTTGCCCTCCGCGAAGCGGAATGCCTCCATCGCGGAAATAGACCCGTTCTTGTCGGTATCCGCCGAAGGGTCGCTCAACGCTTCCACCCAATAGCGCGCAAAGACGGTGGCGTTTTTTTCGGAGCCCGTCTTTGTAGCGCTGATCAGTATGCGGTTCGCGTGGCGCAGCGCTTCATTGCCGCCGCCGCTGGCGCTGCTGGTGTTCACCACAACCTGCCGCCCGGCGGGAACCTTGTCCATAAGGCCCGCCAGTTCCGCCGCGCTTAGATCAGGCCCCGGCAGGTTGAACTTATATCCATTTTCAAACGTGCCATGACCGATCAGCAGCACCACCAGCGCATCCTGCGGTTTGGCCGCCGAAGCGATCCGCCCGAACGCCGCGCGAATGTTTTCGCGAGTGGCCGCGGCGCCCTTCAATGTCTCGACAGACGCGTCCGGCGCGTGAGCCTTCAGCGTCTTTTCCGTCTCCGAAGCCAGCATGGCGAACCGCTGTTCGTAATCCGGCTCTCCGCCCAGGCCCGCTACCGTCACGTAAAACGTGTTCGCCCGCGCAGCCATGGTCAGCACCAATAATGCGAAAGCGCACCGCACTTATACCACGCTCCACTTGCGCCGCAGCAGCCACTCCGTCGCTCGCAAACTCAAGGCCAGCAGAAACACAATCGGCATGTCCCAAAGATCCAGCGTCTGGCTGGTGGTGATGCCCGCGCCTGAAAAATTGATCTGCTCTGGAATGCGGCGCGCATCTCCCGCCGTGTAATATTGGCCGCCCGTCTGCTCGGAAAGCTTCTTCAGCAACTCCTTGTTCTGCGTGGTGAGGATCGTCTCCGCGGTTCCATCTTCGCGACGGAACATCACGACGTCGCTGCCCGCCGTGCCGCCGGATATTTCAGCTAGGTAGCTACCCGGCTTCTCCGCCGTATACTCCGCTGTATAGACGCCTTCTTCCGATGGCGTGGGCGAAAGCGTCACCATGTCCGAAAGGTTTTCCGGCCCCACAATATGCGCCTCCACTTTGGCGTTTGCGACAGGCTGGTACGCCTTATCCCGCACCTCCACGCGCAGCCTCACTTTCGTCTCGTCGCTCAACACCTGACGTGGAGTGGACGCTAAAACCGTCCCCGGCGTTTCCGTCACCAGCCAGCGCAGCAGTTGCCGCCAGTAAATTTCGTGCGTCATATCGGCCACCGGCTGCGACATTTGCCAGCGCCACGTGCCCGCGCTCGCCAGCACCGCAGTCCGGCCGCGTCCGAAATTTTCAGTCACCAGCAGCGGCAGGCGATGGTTCCCCCCGGCCAGCACTTCCATCAAGGTCACCGCTCCGGGTTTTGCCTCGCCCAGCGCTTGGTAATTGGCCATCTGCGGCATCTTCTTCCAGCGCTCGGCGCTCCGGTCACGGCCTTCTTCCAGGCGGCAGATTACGCTTTCTCGCCCCGCGCGCGTCAAATCCGCCGAAACATAATCGCGATGGAATGTTTGGGGCGCTTGCGTTAGATGTACCGGCAATATTTCGACCAGCGGTGATTTTGCATAGCCCCCTTCATTCAAGGCGAACCGCCCGGCCAGAAACAGCACGCCGCCGCCTCGCCGGTCCGCGAACTGGCGTATTAAATCTTGCTGCGCGGGAGTGAAGTAGTTCGCCTCCACGCTGCCCACAATCAAGCCGTCGTAGGCGAACAGCTCCTCGGCCTTCGAAGGGAATCCGCTCTCCAATTCATTCGCGCCGGCAACGCCCTGGCGGTAAATTTTGTTCGGCGTTGTGCGAAGCATGCTCACAATTTCCAGGCTGCCATCATCTTCCACGGCGCGGCGCAGAAACTTATACTCCCATCGCGGCTCACCCTCTATATAAAGGATGCGCGCCTTGCGTGCCGAAACGTTCACCAGCCGCGTGAGCGTGTTGTTGACGGTGTTCTCTTCGCCGCCCACCGGGTCCACGGTCACTTGCACGGCGCGCGGCCCCGCGGCTCCCGCGTTGAACACCACGCTCTCCGTTTGGGCCACGCCATCCGGCCCCAGCGTCACCTCTTGCGACGACACAACCTTGCCGGCGTCGCGCACCGAAATGTGTGTCTTCCGGCCCGCGAAGCCGAACTGGCGAAACGTCACCTGCGCGCTCAATCGCGACTGTTGCAGCGCGCGTGTGGGCAGAGAAACTTCCTCTATTTCCAGATCGCTCACCGGTGTTTCACGCCCGAAGCCCACGGTATAGACCGGCACGCGAGCCTGCCTGATGTGCGCGATGGTGTCAGCATCCACGCCGCCTGCGTTATCCGATCCGTCGGTCATCAAGATGACCGCGCCTACCGGAAGGTTTGAAGCTTCACTAGCCACTTGGCTCAAGGTTTCGCCGATGTGCGTCGCAGGCGAATCCGGCTGCAAACTGACCGGGTCGCCCACGCGCTCAAGTTCTTTGCCGAATGAATAAGACCGCACCTGGAAACGGCTGGCCAACGGCGCGGCCAGGGAATCGCGCCACAATTTCTGTGCCTGAGCAAGCCGCGTCGCGCTACCCTGATCCGTCAATGCCATGGAGCGCGATCGGTCGAAGAGCACCGTCACAACATTCTGTTGCGGGCGCAACGTGGCCACGCTCAAAGCCGGGTGCCAGAGCAACAGCAGCAACAATGCCACCAGCGCTGTTTGCAACAGCCAGATCGCTATGGGCCGCAAGCCCACAAGAAAACCGCGATTGCTCCGGATATGCCAGTAAAGCAAGCCCGCGGCCAGCACCACCGCGAAGGCGAGAAGGGAGACTGGCCAGGGTGTCAATAGAACAATGTGACCCTTGGCGAAAGCAGTGGCGGGATATTTAAACAGCCATTCAAACATGCCCGGATGAGCCCGTGGCCTCAGTGTAGCAGCACGTCTCCGCCACCGAAATGCGCCGCCAGGCGGCCCGCCACAGATGGGATGATCGCCGCTTCCTTGGCGTTGTCCAACGTGAAGATCACGGCCACATACCGCGCGCCTCCAGGCAGTTCCACATAGGTGGCATCGTGCCTGGTGGTGCTGGTCCAGCCTGCTTTCGCCCAGTAGCCCGCGCCCGGCGGCATGGCCGAACCGGAGAAGCCATGTGCCTGATCGTCCGGGTCCTTCGCGGGCGCGGCGAAATCGCGATGCAGCAGCGTCATCATCTGCTCGGAGCGCTCCGGCGTCACGGCTTTCCCTGTCGCAATCAGCCGCATCAGGCGCGCCGTGGCGTCGGTGGTCAGGCGATTGTTGTTTTCGAACTGAGGGCCGCGCCCCTGTCGCTCTCTCCCGTAAGGACCCTCGGCGAATGTCTTCTGATTTACGTTGATGCTTTCATAGCCCAGGCCCGCGAAATACCGGTTCATCCAGTTCCGTTTTTCGAGCCACGCCGCCATCTCAGACTGCGGCAGTTCCGGCCCACCCGTGGTGCCGGTCAGTGAATCGACAATCAGGCCTGTTGCGTCGTTGCTTGAATCCACAATCATGTCCCGCAGGGCGCGCCGCAGTTCCGGCGTGTCGGCCAGTTTCTTCGCCTCCATCTGTTGGTGCGCCGCCACCAGATAGAACAGCTTCACCACGCTTGCCGGATATATCGGAACGCTGCCCCGGTACGACGCCTGCTCGCCGGTGCGCACATCGATCACGGTCAGCGCAAGCTTTTCCTTTGTTAACCCTTTCGCTTGGAATTGCTCCACCGCCTGCCCGGCAATCCGCTGGACTGCAACATCAAGTGTCTCCGCTGTCAGAGTGGCTGCCGCGCAGCACAACAGAATCAGGCGCATTTTCTTGATTCTAGTGGAGCCGCCGCCCGCTCCTCCAAAACAGCACCGCGAACGCAACCCACGCCGCCGCGCTCAAGGCCAAAGACCACACCACAATCGCGGGCCGGAACGTGAATTCCACGCGATGCTTTCCGGCGGGAATCGCAATGCCCCGGAATGCGACGTTGGTGTAGTAAACCGGCGTTTCGCGCCCATCTACAGTTGCCCGCCATCCAGGGTAATTGGATTCCGAGGAAGCCAGGAAGCCTGGCTCACGCGAGTCCGTTTCGAGCGATACGGCATTGCGGCTGTAGTGCCGCACCAGCACCGAATCGCCCACACCGTCCGCGTTCGCGGTCGCGCCTGGCAAGGCGAAGTTCTCCACAATAGCGCTCACCTTCGGCCGCCACGCATCGCGTTTCAGAAGTTGCGCCGCATGCGTCATATCGCGCGCGCATTCCGTGCTGTGAACCAGGTAGAAGCGCGGCAGCGCGGCACGTGTGGAATAGAGGAACCCGCCAGGTATAGCCGCCACATCGGTATACGAAGAATTATTCAGTTGCTTATCGCCCAAGCGTGTCCGCGTCAGAATGCAACAAACATTCATCGCCTCCATCACCTGCGTGCGGATGGTATTCGCCTGGTAATAGTAACCCCAACGGTAGCCTGCTGTCAGCGCGAGGCGCACCTGAATAATGCGAATGGGTGCCATGGGGTCCGCCCCGCTCGCGGTGGGGATTTCGGTCAGTGGCGCGCTGCCCACCCAATCCAGCGAATCGTTGATGGTGTCGATTCGCGAACTGGGCACAGTCTGCCGCGCGTACACTCGCACCGCCTTCAGAAGAGGCGCACTGCCGGCGAAGGTCTGCTCTGTCACGCCCGGGTCCAGCGCCACTGTCGTCGAATTGAAAGGGCGTTTGGAGCCGAACCACGTCAGGTCGAAAATGGTAACCGCCACCAACAGCAGTTGCGGAACGCGCCTCTTCACCAATGATGCCCATCCGCAAGCCCCCGCCAGACACAACGCCAGTGAAAATGGACCCATCCATTCCTGCGGATAAATGGCACCCAGCACCAGCGGCGGCATCAACGCTCCATAAAGCGTTCCGAACGGAGTGGATTCGCCCAGCATAAACAAAAGCGCCACCGCCAACATGGCACCCAGAGCCCAGGGAACCCGCGATTGACGCTTCACCAGAAACACCAGCGCGCCAAAGATTGTTGCCGTGCCGCAATATAAATACGTCAGCGTGATATCCAGCTTCTCGTGATAGAAGCCGCGGTCCAGGACCCTATAGCTATTCGGCCAAACCAGCGATTGCAAACTCTTCAGCGGCAGCCCGCCGCCGTTCCCGATCCAGTCCGAGCGGTAGCGGCTCACGCTATGCAAAGTCATCTGCACTGAAGGCACCAGCACCGCGGCGCACAACAGCAGCGTGCCGGCACAACAGCCCGCAAATTGTGCCAGCAATTTGGCATTCGCTCGACGCGTCGCCACCAGCAAAAGCGCCCATACAGCGCTCGAAAGGAACGCAATCGCGGTCACGGGAGTGAAGCCGGAAAGAATGGTCATGGAGAGCGCACCGCTTAACAGAAGACCGTTGCGAAGTGTAAACTTCCGCGCCCCGCGAAGCAGTAGCAGCCAGATCAGCGGCAGCCAGGCCATGCCCTCAACCGCCCCCACATGTTCCACCTGTGACGCGAAGAAACCGCCGAGCTGGAACGCGCTCGCGCCTAACGTGGCGACGATGCGGTTCAGGCCGAACTCGCGCATCAGCAAGTAACAGAAGATGCCGGCCAGCAGAACGTGGGCGATCACATCCAGTTCCAGACAATACAGCATCCTGCCCGAAGTTACTCCGCCCAGTAACATCGCCAGCAAGCGCGGCGGGTAATAAATCGCCGTCTGCACATTGGCCGCGAAAGGATAGCCGCAGTAATCGAACGGGTTCCAGAATGGAAGCTCTCCCTCCCGCAGCGACTTACTAAAAAATAAAGCCAGTGGTAAGTGATACTGACGAATGTCCCAGGGAATGATCGTCCTGCCTAGAAGAATGTTCCGATGAAAGAACATCATTTCCAGCAGCAGAGTAAGATACGGGGCAAACCGGCTCAGCGGTTTAACTAACCGAGGTCTCATCGATTGCCGTATCGGTCATTACCGCCTCAACCATTACCGAAGACCCTTTGCCGAAAGCTGCTTCCGCGATGGCAAAGGGAATCGCCGCAACGGTAAGTGCCAGGTACAACATGCTCTTGGCAATTCGCCCCCAACGAGTCTCCCGAATATTTCTCAAGCGGCGCGCCATGGGGTCCAAGCGCGGTGCCAGACTGGTGGCAAACCCGGCCGGATTATCGCGCAGGTTGAAGTGCTTGATCCGCTCCACTCGAAAGCCGCATCGCTCCAGAAGTTGCACCAGATCACGCGTTCTGTAATTCACAAGATGCCTCGGGACATCCATGCCGTTCCATCTTTTCCCGAACAATCGAAACTGCCAGCTATCCGCATTCGGCACTTGCACCACCACTCGTCCGCCGGGCCTCAGAAGGCGGCGCGCGGCCAGCAAATGAACCACTGGATCGTTAAGATGTTCCACTACGTGAAACATGGTGACAACGGAAAAAGAACCGCTCCGCAGCGGAGCGTGCTGCAAGGTGCCGCACAGCGCCGGTATGCGATTCACCTTTCGTGCGCTGGCCGCGGCCTGTGCCGAAATATCCATGCCAGCGCCCCGCACGCCACGCTTCGCCAGCATGCCAAGCAGCAACCCGCCGCCGCACCCCACCTCGAGCAACAGTCCGTTCACGCCCGCCCTGCGATAAGCCGCCAAAACGAACCCAATATGGTCCCGCAGCACCAAGCGCCTGTAAGTTTCCTCCAGCCGTGAGAACGCATCGGGAACGAACCAGTAGCTGGCGGGATAGTAAAGATGCAAACGATCTTCCGGTATCTGCGGAGTCAGCCGCATTAAGCCGCACTGGCAGCACCGCACCACGGTGAATCGATCCTCAGTGGTGCCGTACAGCGCGTCCGACACCTCAAACAAAGGCGCGCCGTTCGATTCGCCGCACGCGAGACATCGATTGTCAAAAGGCAGTGTTTCAACCGGCAACTTCAATACTGCAACAGCCCACGCCGCTTTTCAATCGCGAAAGGCGGCTAGCTGACCAATTCAGCCACGGCGGCATTGCGAAGAGCCTCGGCAAGGAATGACAAATCGTCTTCCGAACCCACAGTGATTCGCACGCACCGGGGCAATCCCCACGACGCGAGCGGACGCACGATGACGCCGTGTTCCAGCAGCCCCTGCGTGACGTGCCGCGCGTCGTCTTCAGACGGCCACACCGTCATCACGAAGTTCGCTTGCGATTCGATGAACCGGATGTTCTGCCCGGTCAGCGTGCGCCGCAGCAGCGCCATCCCGCGCGCATTCGCCTCCAGCGAACGGTGAAAGAACGCGCGGTCATGCAGCGCCGCGATTCCGGCAGCCTGAGCCGGCGTACCCGGCTCAAAAGGTAGCTTCACCTTCAAGAGATTCGCGATCAGATCTTCATGCGCGAATCCATAACCGATCCGCACCCCGGCAAGCCCATACACTTTCGAAAACGTGCGCAAGGTGATCACGTTGTCATAGCGATAATCCATGGAGTCCGGGTAGCGCGGATTGTCTTTCGCATACTCGAAATAAGCTTCATCGAGAATGATCAGCACCCGCTCCGGCACGTGACGATAGAACGCATCGAACTGCTGCTTGCTGAAAAAAGTTCCGGTCGGGTTATTCGGATTCGCCAGATAAATAATCTTCGTGCGCGGCGTGATGGCCTTCGCGATGCCCTCAAGATCGTAGCTGTACTCCGGCGTGAGAGGAACGGTGCGGTAGTGGGCCCCGCGTGATTTTGCCAGCAGTTGAAACCCGATAAAGGCGGCTTCGGTGGTGAGTATCTCATCGTCATCGCAAAGAAAGGTGCGGATGATGTTCGAAATGATCGCTTCCGACCCGCTACCGGCGATGACATTTTCAACTCGGGTTTCATACTCACGCGCCAACGCCTGGCGGAGCGCATAACCGCCATCGGGATAGATGTTCAGGTGAGCGATATTGTCCCGAATCGCATCGAGCGCAGCCGGCGACGGCCCCAAAGGATTCTCATTCGAAGCCAATTTGACCACACGCGACAACCCATACATACGCGCCACATCGGCGACTTGGCGGCCCGCCTCGTAAGGCTTTAAGGAAGCAATATAATCGGGAACCAGCGCCATGGAACCATGATAACAGCACTGGTTAGTGGTGGCTCTCTGGTAGGCCCGGAAAGTGTCTACGACCGGATCGTTTCACAGAATTAACGCCATCCCGAGAAGTTTGCCGGAAGCCCTACTCAGATTGCTATAATTCGCACGTGGAAGAGCCGACTATCATTTCCGATCGGATATTTTGAACGGCATTCCCTGTTTTCAAGGTACTCGTGTTCCCTTTCGAAATCTGCTCGACTATCTTGAGGATGGCTCTCCCCTGGACAAGTTTCTCGAGCAGTTTCCAAGCGTGAGCCGAGCCATGGCTGTCCGGGCGAGCGAGGAAGCGGGACAGGCGCTGCTTGCGGCAGTGTGAAGGTACTCCTCTTGCCTGCCGGTGGGGCTCCGTCACCATCTCGCCGGTCATATAATCCATTCAACAGAATGGGCTGGCTTCAAGGGGAAGAAGAATGGCGAATTGCTGCACCCGGCAACCAGCTTCGGCACTTGGTCCTGTTGATGAAACAAGTTGAGCGTAGGTGGGAGAGTTTGGTGCCAGGTCAAGTAGTAGTGGTGTCATAAATAAAAAAAGGCCGGGCAAGAGAGTAACTCCCGCCTGGCCTTTCTTACTACCCAAACGTTACAACTTACTCCGCCAGAGTACCCTCGCCGCCCAGGTCTTCCGATAACCCGCCCGTGTACTGAATCCGGGCTTCATCGTCATAACCGGGGATCGAATCCAGCGTCGGTTCCACCACCGGCTCCTCCACCACGTCTTCGCCCGCGATCTTCACGCGGCGGTAGTATTCCATGCCCGTTCCGGCCGGAACCAACCGCCCCATGATGACGTTTTCTTTCAGGCCGCGCAGGTAATCCACCTTGCCGTTAATCGCGGCTTCGGTGAGTACGCGCGTGGTCTCCTGGAAGCTGGCGGCGCTGATAAAGCTGTCGGTCGAAAGCGACGCCTTCGTGATACCAAGGAGTACCGCTTTGCCCTCAGCCTCACGCCCGCCCGCTTCGGCGACACGCAAGTTTTCCGCACGGAACTTGAAGCGATCCACCACTTCTTCCGGCAGGAATTCCGTGTCCCCGATGTCTTCCACCTTGATCCAGCGCATCATCTGACGGCTGATTACTTCGAGGTGCTTATCGTTGATGTTGACGCCCTGCAGACGGTACACTTCCTGGATCTCATTCACCAGATACTTCTGCAGTTCCTTTTCGCCGAGCACCGCCAAAATGTCATGCGGGTTGCGGGGACCGTCCATCAGCGGGTCGCCGGCTTTCAGGCGCTCGCCTTCCTGAACGTTGATGTGCACGCCGCGCGGGATGCTGTACTCCCGCTCTTCGCCATCGTCGCCCACCACGTAGATGCGGCGCTGTCCCTTCACCACTTCGCCGAAGCGGACAATGCCGTTGATCTCCGCCATGATCGCGGGATCGCGCGGCTTGCGCGCCTCGAACAA
>JBBROT010000046.1:0-14140 GCA_038229155.1 Bryobacterales bacterium
CCCCCCCCAGCCGCCTCGCCCTCTACGATTCTCTATTGGAACCAGATTTGGCGGGGGACCACGCGTCCGCTTCCCGGCAAGCAAGGGTGAGAAAGGTAGGTCTTTTCAACTATCCAAAGACAGGCGGCACGACAAGCCGGACCGTAATATACTTGCCGACAACACGTTTATGAACAGGCGTCATTTTCTGGGTACCAGTGCCGTGGGTGCCGGCTTAACGGCATCCGCTTCTTCCCGTCCGAATATTCTCCTGCTGCATTCGCATGATCTTGGGCGGCACCTGCACTGCTACGGAGTCTCCACTGTCGAAACGCCCCACCTGGATCGTTTAGCGGCGGAAGGAGTCCTTTTCGAGCGCGCATTCTGCACCGCGCCTCAGTGCAGTCCTTCAAGAGCTTCCATGTTCACCGGGCGCTATCCCCATTCGAACGGCGTGATGGGGCTTACTCATGCCAACTTTGCGTGGGATTTACAACCGGGCGAAAAACACCTGGGGCAATTGTTGAAACAAGCGGGCTATGCCACCTCGTGCGTCGGCATCATGCACGAGACACGCTCGCCCGCCGCGCGCTGCGGTCTGGATAGCCATACTGCCGGACCTCGCGCCGTGCAGGTGGCAGATGCCACCATTGACAAGATGGCTGAGTTCGCCAAAACACCGGACAAGCCGTTCTATATTCAGGCGGGAACGATCGAGCCGCACCGAATGCGCGGTGCCGATCCAGGGGCGGATGTGGGCTTTCTTGGGACCGATATCCAGCCGGATGACCGGTTGGGTGTGACCGTACCGCCCTATTTGCGAGACACGGCGTCTTGCAGGACGGAACTGGCTGAAATGCAGGGCTCCATCCGGCATATGGACGCGCAAATGGGCCGTATTCTCGACGCTCTGCGCAACAGTGGGCAAGAACGAAATACTCTGGTGATTTACACCACCGATCATGGGATTGCCATGCCTCGGGCGAAGTGCTCAGTGTATGAGCCGGGCCATGAAATCTCTCTGTTGATGCGTCTGCCCAACCGGCCCGGTTGGTCGGGCGGAAAACGCCAACGTGCCATGATTTCAAACGTGGACTATTTGCCGACCATCCTCGACGCGGCCGGCCTTGAAGTACCCTCAAACCTGCACGGCAGATCATTTGCGCCTTTGCTGGACGGCGGAAAATACGAACCGCGGGATGCGGTTTTCGGAGAGTTGACGTATCACACCTACTACGATCCGTGCAGAACGGTTCGAACGGAAACGCATAAGCTCATCGTCAATTTCTCAAGCGCGCCCGCGTTCATGGACCCTTCGCAATCCTGGAGGCCCCGTGCCGACACTGTTGTTCCGCTCAATGACGCAACCGCATCGCACCCGCCATTCGAGTTGTATGATCTTCGGCAGGATCCATACGAGCGCCGAAACCTTGCGGCGGACCAGTCTTACGCGGGGATCTTGAAGCAACTGAGGGCGCGCTTGTTGGATCACATGCGGACGACGCAAGATCCGCTGCTGGCGGGAGCCATCGCGTCGCCCATGCATGAGCGTGCTGCCGCGTGGCTGCTGACATAGTACGGCAGCCTGTAAACCAACTGGCTGAAATTTTCAGCAGACGCCAATTCACCCCGCCGCGAACATCCGGGCCGCGAATTTTGGATCCATTTCAGGCACTCGCGGGAACATGCGCCAATTACAACTCGCGCTGAAGTATATTTTCTGAACGCTACTCAGGCAGAGCGAATGCCAGTATGCTCTGGCCGGCGGTGATGGCAACATATTGCTTCTGGTCGAATTCATAGGTCATGCGCGACGCTTTGAATTGCGCATTGGTGTGAAAGTTCCAGAGCGGCTTGCCAGTCTTCCCATCGACTGCGGAGAACATGCCGCCATCGGCACCGAAGAACAGAACGCACGACGCTAAACCCAGGACGCCGCCCCAGGAATTCGCTCCGCCGACTTGCGGCAACTCCCAGGCCACTTTGCCCGTTTGGATGTCAATGGCCCGTAAGATTTCCTTCGGGCTCTCTTTGGGTCAGACCGTTGCGAACCGCCGGAATAACCACTGCCCGCTTTCCATTCCTCGGTCTGTCTAGTGGTGTAGATGCTGCATTTCTCGAAGGTCTGGATTACGTAGTAACCCGAGCCGGGATTGTAGGACGGCGAAAACCAGTTGGTTGCTCCATCCTGGGCGGGGCAGACTTTTACGCTATGCGCGGAGGGTCCGGAGGGCAACGGAAGGAGCACCGGTTTGTGGTCGGGTCCAAGCTCTTTCGACCAGTTCATATTCTGGATGACCGGTTTAGCCAGGAGTACCTTTCCGTTGGTCCTATCCAGAACGTAGAAGAACCCGTTTCGATTAGCTTGAATCAGCAGTTTCCGCTGCTCGCCTTGCCATTGCCGATCGATGAGCACAAACGGCTCGGTCGCGTCCCAATCGTAAACATCGTGAGGGGGTCGTTTGGTAGGGCCACTTCAATTTGCCGTTCTTTGGGTCGAGAGCCAGGATAGAGGAACTGTAGAGGTTGTCGCCCTCTCGTTCTTCGCCGTTGTAATCGGGCCCCGGATTTCCCGTCGCCCAGTACAGTGTGCCCAAGTCCGGGTCGTAGTAGCCGGTCAGCCACGCAACGCCGCTGGGGTGTTCAATGGCATTGCCTTTCCAGGTTTCTGAGCCGGGCTCTCCGGGCTTGGGAACCGTCCAGAATCGCCAGACTTCTTTTCCGGTCTTGCTGTCGTATGCGGCGATAAAACCCCGGGCTCCTTGTTCGCCGCCCGCGGTGCCGGAGATTACTAAATCGTTGACGGCGAGCGGCGCGGAGGTCGCATTGTAATTCTGATGCCAGTCCGCCATCTCCGTTTCCCATAGAAGTTCGCCGGTGAAGCGGTTGAGCGCCAGCATGTGGGCGTGATCCGTGACCATGAAGACGCGATCGCCGGACCATTCCACGCCGCGATTTATCCCCTGGGCGGCGTTCCCGACAAGCCCCTTGGTTCGTGGCCTCTGATAATGCCAAATCTCCCGGGCGGCACCGGCGTCGAGCGCCCAGCACTCGCTGGCAGTGGTGACGTACATGATGCCCTGGACGACCACGGGCGTGGTTTGTCCACGGGCAGCCGTTCCCTCCAGGGAGAAGATCCACTTCGGAGCCAGGTTGGCTACGTTGCTTTTATCGATCTGCGCAAGCTTGCTGTAGCGGTTGCCGCGCGTGTCTCCGTTGTAAGTCGTCCAGTCCGTTTGGGACGTGACTTCCCGATAGCGGGTCCCATCCGGGCGAAGCAGATGAATCTGCTCGTCATCGGAGCGCAGTTGCAGATCCAAGGTGCTTTCATTCATCACTAGCCCGATCAGTTTCGTGCCGTTCGTTAGTTCAACCGATTTGCGCACGGGAGCGACGCGCCGGCGAGGTTTCAGTGCTCGTAAGAAACTCATGAGCTGGTCTTTATCGGGGCCACCCATGTTCGGGAACCCCGGCATTCCTTTTTCGAGGATGCCATTGTGTACCAGCGTGCCCAGTTGTTCGTCGCTTAGCGAGACCAGACGGCCGGCAATACCTGGGCCCATTTCTCCGCCCATGGCGTCGCCACCATGGCAGACGCTGCAGTTTCGTTCGTACTCCGTCCTTCCTGGATCGAGCTGCTTTTGCGCCAGAGCGGAAGAAGCGCACAGACCAATTAGCAGTAGTCTTCGCATTAGATTGTTCGCCCAACAGAGCGTTTCAGAAAACGATGCGCAGGCCGAGTTGGACACGGCGGGCGGGACCGGCGGAACTGACCGTTCCGAAGCCAGGCGCGCCGAAGACGCGTCCGGGCAGGCCGAAGTTGGCGTGATTGGCAACGTTAAATGTTTCGCCGCGCAGTTGGACTCTGCGGGTTTCGCCAAAGGAGAAGTTGCGCGGCGGCGGGGCGGGCGTTCGAAATGTTCACCCACATGTTCGGAACGGAATTGATCGCTTCCACGATCGAGGGCAACCCCGAACGAGCTTTGCGGGCGGGAGAGGCACTGCCCAAGCTGGACGCCATCGCCAGTACAGATAAAAGCGGGCACCGTTTACTTGATTGTGATCAACCGCGACGCCACCGATGCCGTACGCTTCCGTGGACTTTCCGGACCGCGCCACGGGGCCGGTAACCCGTTGGGTGCTGAATGCGGACACCTACACCACCATGAACACCGCGCGGGAACCTGACAAGGTCAAAATCACCCGCTACGAGTTACCCGCCGCCAAGCAGCCATTTCTGCAATCCTTCGCCCCGCATTCCGTGACCGCCCTGACGTTTGTCGCCATGCAATAGCCTCAACCAAGCATTCCACGTTGCTGGCGGGCGCGGATTACTTGGGAGCGGCTCTCGGAACCGCCCCCGTCGGCGTCGGGACCGCCGTCTGAGCCAGAGTTTTCGCGTAAGCTGACTTCACCGGCTCGGGGAAGCTCTGTAGCAAACGTTCCAGACGCCCCTCTAAATCGCGCACAACATCGGGATGGTCGGGCGCAACGTCGTAACTTTCTTGAGGATCGTGCCGCAGGTCATATAACTCCGATTTGATCCGCAAGTTTACGCGCCCGCCTGCGGGAGCCGGTTGGTAAAGCGCTCCGTTGTGCCTCGCAAAGTGGAGCTTCCACTGGCCCCGGCGAACGCACTGCACGTCCCAGCCATCGAAATATAGCAGTGCTTCGCGCTCAATTTCCGGTTTCTTCCCCTCAAGCATCGGCCAGATATCGATCCCGTCGAGCGGCCGCTCGGGAAGCGTTGCGCCACACAGCGCAGCAATGCTCGGCAGCAGGTCCAGCGTGGACGCGACACCGTCACAGATCAAGCCTTTCGGAATGCGGCCGGGAAGCCGCGCCAGAAACGGTTCGCGCACGCCACCCTCGTACGTGCTGCCCTTGCGGCCACGAAGTTGTCCGGCGCTGCCCTGATACCAGGGGCCATTGTCCGACGTAAACAGCACCAGCGTGTCGTTCTCCAATCCGTGCCGCTTCAATTCCGACAGCACCTCGCCTACGCTCGCATCCAGTTCAGCCACCACATCGCCGTAGAGCCCCTGCGGCGTTGTTCCCCGGAACTTAGCGGACGCGCCCAGAGGAATGTGGGGGTAGGTGTGGGGCATGTAAAGAAAGAACGGCTTGCTCTTGTTCTCTCCGATGAACTTAATCGCCTCGTCCGTGTAACGCCGCGTTAAAGTTTCGAGAGTTGCGGTCTGTTCGACGATCGCTTCGTTGCGCATCAGCAGCCGTGGAGCCATGTCGTTGCTATAAGGGATTCCGAAGTAACTGTCGAATCCCCATCGCATGGGAAGGTGCTCCGGCCGGTGCCCCAGGTGCCATTTGCCGATACAAGCGGTGGCATAATCTTGCGCCTTCAACATCTGCGCAATCGTCACTTCGCCGGCGTTCAGCCCGGTGGTGCTATAGGGAAACAATACATGCGGAACGCCGACCCGGGTGGGGTAGCGGCCCGTGAGCAGTGAGGCGCGCGAGGGGGAGCAGACCGGGTTGGCCGAATAGAATTGCGTGAAGCGGGAGCCTTCTGAAGCCAACCGGTCCAGATTCGGCGTGGGAATCTGAGAGCCGTAGCAACCCAAATCGCCGTAGCCGAGATCGTCGCAGAAAATCAGGACTACGTTCGGCTTTCGCCGGGTTGCCGAAATTGCGGCGTTTGTAAAAGCGGCAGTAACGGTCGAAGAAATAAAACCGCGGCGAGTGAGTGCCATCGTTAGACCCCCAGCGTGACTTTCAGATCGCCTAGAAGGCGGTTGCAATATTCTTTCATTCGCGGATCTGCTAGGGGATCTTGCGTGGGCAGCGTTTTCAAGACTTCCCAGGCCGGCTTCGCCTTTATCCCGATCGCTTCCACCGCATTAAGGGCCATCATTGCAGTGGGCATGCCGTTGCGAGCGGGGTCCGCCAGGCGCGTGAGAATCCCTAGCGCGGCGGCAAGATTCTCGGGAAGCCCGAATCGGCCGAACGTTTCCGCGGCAACGATCCGCACGCTGGCGGCTTGGTCATCGAGCGCGTGCCGTAACGCATCTGAAGCTTGGCTGCGGATTAAAAATCCCATGGCAGCCCAGTACCGCACTGCGCTATCGGCGTGCGTCAATCCCTTTGTCAATGCGGGCAGGGCCGCTGCATCGCGTCCCGCGGCCAACTCGGCCATGGCGAAGACTTCACCAAACGGGTATTGGCGCGGATCGTGCCCCACTTCATAAGGCGAACTGTCTTTGCTTCGTTGATGAATTTCGTTTTCCGGCAAAAACCCGACATCGAAAATTCGCGCCGCCCAGTCTTGCTGAGCTTTTCTGAACTGCTGCTGTTTCGCTTGATGCTGCGGCAAACCGGCTAGGTTGCGCACCTCATCGCGGTCGCCGGCAAGGTCGTACAACTCTTCAGCAGGTTTCTGCTCCCAGAAATAGGTCTGCGGTGGCTTCAGCTTGCCTTGCAGATACAACTGCTCCCAAACGCGCGTGGTGGGCGTCTCCCACATGTAGTCCAGGTGCTGCCCGTAGATGCGGTGAGGGTGATAGTTGCGGATGTACACGTAGCGGCCGTCGGTCACGGTTCGCACCAGATCGTATCGCTCGTCCATGCGCCCTCGAAAGCCGTAAAGGTAGGGATGCGGGGCGGCTTGATGGGCACCCAGAAATGCGTGGCCTTGCTGGTAAGCAGGCGCTTCGATACCGGCCAGACTGAGCACGGTAGGAGCCAGGTCGACGAAGCTGACCAGCCTCTCCGTGCTTCCCCCAGCGCGGTAATCCGGCGGCGCGAGATACCGGAATTTTTCCGGAATGTAGACCAGCAGCGGCACTTGCAAACCCGAATTGTAGGGCCAGCGCTTACTGCGCGGCATCCCCGAACCATGATCTCCATAGAAGAAAACGATCGTGTCGGAAGTTAGACCGTCAGTGTCCAACTGTTCCAGCAGCTTGGCGATCTGACCATCCATCGTGTGGATGTTGTCGTAGTACTGCGCCCAGTCATGGCGCACTTCGGGCGTATCGGGATGGTAAGCGGGCACGCGTACTTCGCGCGGATCTTGAACCAACTGGTGAGGCCGTGTGCGGATCTGGCTCTCATGGCTGATCTCATGATTGAAGACCGCAAAAAAAGGCTGGCCGGGTTTTCGGTTGCGCCAGTGCGCCTGCTTACTCGATTCATCCCAAGTGCCTGCGGGTTTGGCTAGATTATAATCCTCTTTAGCGTTGTTCGTGCAGTAATATCCCGCCTTCCGCAAAAAGCTCGGAAACATCTGGAAGCTGGCTGGCAGATGTGTCATGCTGCGCATGTGTTCGGCACCGGTGGAAGGCGGATAGATTCCGGAAATGATGGTTGTGCGCGCAGGCGCACACACGGGAGCGTTGGACCAGGCATGCCTGTAAAGCAGGCCGCGCTTGGCAAGCTTGTCCAAGTTCGGAGTGCGGGCGTAAGAATCGCCGTAGCAGCCCAGGTTGGGGCTGATGTCCTCACAGGTGAGCCAAAGGATATTGGGTTTCGGTTGGGTTTGGGCCGTGGCCAACGCCGCACCGCCTAGCGTCGCCGCAAACATGCGCCGGGTGAGCGCAACTGAGCACTTCTTTTTCTTCATGCGATTCCTTTTCAGCGAAAGCCTTGGGCAAACTGGCCGGGAATTACTTTAACCAACCTTACCGTAACATCGCCGGTTCCAGGGGCAAGACTGCCGCTCAGAGTGATTCGTTCAAGGCCGTAACGCCCTTGCGGCTCACGGGAGCGAAGAGTGCTTTGTACAGGGTCGCGCCCGGCGTGCACACGTGCCGATCACAGGATACGCGGCGTCGGCAATCGGATGGGCACCTATTTCATCGATCTCGCACGGAAGGATATGAGCAAGTTCTTTGTGAACCTGCCCGATAAGGACCTGGCTTACATTCCCGAAGGCACCGATCATTTTGCCGATTACTTCGAAGCCGTGGAATGGGCGCAGGACTATGCACGCCGCAATCGCGATCTGATGATGGAACAGATCGTCGCCGCGCCGCGGGACTCCGGCGAAGTGCCGCCGTTTTCCGCGGAACTGCAGGCCATCAACTGCCATCACAACTATGTAGCTCGAGAGAAGCACTTCGGCGAAAGTGTGCTGATCACACTCAAAGGTGCGGTTCGCGCGCGGGAAGGCGATCTGGGCATCATTCCCGGTAGCATGGGTGCGCGTTCGTTCATCGTACGCGGCAAAGGCAATCCGCAAAGCTTTTCGAGCTGCACCCACGGCGCCGGCCGCGCTATGTCGCGCACCGAAGCCAAGCGCCGGTTTACGCTGGAAGACCACGCCCGCATGACCGCGGGCGTGGAGTGCCGCAAGGATGCCGACGTGATCGACGAAACTCCGGCTGCTTATAAATCGATCGATGCCGTAATGGCCGCGCAGGCGGACCTGGTCGAGGTCGTTCATACGCTTCGGCAAGTCGTGTGTGTCAAAGGATAGTGCGATGTTACTTGAAATCGACGGCGCGGCCGGGGAGGGCGGAGGACAGGTACTCCGCACTTCGCTTAGCTTGGCGCTTGTTACCAAAAAACCGTTCCGTATCCGTAATATCCGCGCGGGCCGGCAGAAGCCCGGGCTGTTACGGCAGCATCTGACTGCGGTTCTGGCCGCGGGCGAGGTGGGGAACGCGACCGTGCGAGGTGCCGAACTGGGTTCGTTTGAAGTAACGTTTACGCCTGGTGAGGTCCGCCCTGGCGGGTTCCGCTTCGCTGTGGGAACCGCGGGCAGTGCAACGCTGGTGTTCCAGACTGTGCTTCCCGCGCTGATGCTGGGCAGCACCCCTTCGAGGCTAGTACTGCAGGGTGGAACGCATAACAAAGCAGCACCCCCCTACGACTTTCTCGCGCGTACGTTCCTGCCGCTATTGGACGCATGGGTCCACGAATCGAACCGCACCTGGATACCTATGGCTTCTACCCGGCGGGCGGCGGCTGCTTTCGCGTTGACATCGAACCCGTGGCCACGCTGACGCCGCTTCACCTTGGGCAGCGGACGGGCATGCTCTCCCGGCAGATCCTGGCGCTTGTCGCAAGCTTGCCGAAGCACATTGCGCAACGGGAATGCGAGACAGCCGCCCGGTTGTTGGACTGGGGTCCCGAGACCCACGGCACCTTCCAGACCAGAGATTCACCCGGACCCGGCAACGTCCTGATGATCCACATTGGTTCAGAACAGGTGACGGAGGTGTTTACGGCGTTCGGCGAACTGGGCATCAGCGCGGAGATGGTTGCCTCGACAGCCGCTAAAGAAGTGCAGAAGTACCTCGATTCGCAAGCCGTCGCCGCGGAACACCTGGCGGATCAGATGCTACTTCCCATGGCGCTGGCAGGCGCGGGCTCGTTCACGTCCTCTGAAGTGAACTCTCACGCGGTCGCGAACATGGAAACCATCGCCAAATTCCTGCCCGTCCGCTTTGAGGTGCAACCAGAGGAGCACTTCACGCGAATCAGCGTTCTCACCTGAGCATGAGTGTCGCCGCTCTCTTTGCGTCCGCCTCCGCGCTCCGGCCCTTCTTCGGTGCCGTTCTCCTTTTGCTGCTCTTGTTCCTCTTGCATTGTCCGCGAATGCTCAGGGTTTTCGAGCAGTTCTTTCCATCCCGGCTTTCACTCGCGGGTCAATTCCGTCCGGAGAACCGCTGCCTGAACGCCAGTCCTCTTGTTGCGTCGAAGTAGGCCTGACTCTCGGCCAGATGGCAGGCGTAGGCGGCAGCGATTTCGTAAATGTCGCCGCCGCCATAGTGGTACACATTCTGCGCTGTACCGTAGCGCCTTAAGTACGCAGAAACTTGCCTGTTCGATACTGAAACGTGCGCGTTATCGCTGGTGAGTTTCGAAGCCGCCCGTTGAAATCCGTCCCCGGGTTGGAGGTGAGGCCGACACCGGACCGGCTTCGCGAGACCTTATTTAATATCCTGGCACCGTCTTTGTCCGGCTGCGTTTTTCTCGACGCGTACGCCGGTTCCGGTGCGGTGGGCATTGAAGCTCTCAGCAGGGGCGCTTCGCGCGTGCTGTTCATCGAGAAATCGAAAGAGGCAATTTGCATTATCGAAGCCAATTTAAAGCTGCTGAAAGCGGACGAGCGGGCTGCTCTGCTGCGAGGGAGCGTGCGGAAACGGCTCACGGCAGATCTTGCCGACATCGTTTTTTTGGACCCGCCATATCCCTTGGAGGCGGAGTATGGCGTTGCTCTTGAGAGGCTTGGTGAACCGGGAACACGCGCGAGAATTGTGGTGGCTCAACATTCGTCGCGAACGCGGTTGGCCGAAGTTTATGGGTGCCTGGAGCACTATCGCGAAGTGAAGCAGGGGGACAACACGTTGAGCTTTTACCGGCCAAGCGTTACAGAAGACGCAGTTCTATGGGAGCCCCCACCCCGCAACCCAGAAGCTTAGCCGCGCTGGCCTGGGAGGCGGCGATTTCAAAATAGCCGGAACTGCCCTCGATGAAGAAAATCTCTCCGGGCGCGCTTGAGGCGTAGTTGCTCTCCACCTTTTCAATCGCCTGCAAGCCGGCCAGCACTTCAAAAGGCTGCTGATGCACGCGGGCAAATTCGTCCGCGCGGAAATTGGTGATCATGTTGCCGAAGCGGTCGATTTTCAGGACAGCACCAGTCCAGCCGCGGCGGGCGGTGCGCACTGGCTTTTCGATCGGCAGACGCATGTAGTCGTCGATGACGGGGCCAAGCGCTTCGGGCGCTATACCGGAAGCCAAGTGCCCGGCGAGGGGAGCGAACACGTCACGGCCATGAAAGGTGGCGCTCAGCGGATGGCGGAAAAACCGGTCGTGGCTCGCGTGCCTCACCAAGTGCTCCTCTTCGAGGTAAACCATGGAGAACAAGCCGTTGTCGGGCCCGACGAAAAGGTGTCCGCCGGCTTCGACAACAATGGGGCGGCGATTGGTGCCGACACCGGGGTCGACCACGGCGAGGTGCACGGTTCCTTTGGGGAAATAGCGCCAGGATTGCGCCAGCAGAAAAGCGCCTTCCAGAATATCGAAGGCAGTCACCTCGTGCGTGATGTCCACAATGGTTGCCGCCCGGCAGACGCTGAGGATGGCACCGTGCAGGACACCCGCGAAATGATCCCGCGTCCCGAAATCGGTCAGGAGCGTGACCGGCGGCGGAGGGGTTGACTCGTTGTTCACCTTACAAAGCTAAACTGAAAGAGAAGTGCGGCACCACTATTTCGATTACAACGCGACGTCCCCTTTGACCGCTCCCGTGCGTGAAGCGTATTTCGCGGCGCTGGAAGAAGGCTACGGGAACGCCTCCAGCATCCACCATTTTGGGCAGGTGGCCAAGCAGCGCCTGGAGAGCGCGCGACGCACGCTGGCGTCTCATCTGGGTGCGAATTCGAAAGAGATTGTGTTTGTGAGCGGGGGCACCGAGGCGGACAATCTAGCGCTGCGGGGAGTTGCCGGCGTGGGAGACCACGTGGTGGTGACCGCGATTGAGCACCCCGCAGTGTTGGCGACAGCGGCGGCTATGGAGCGTGAAGGAGTGGCGGTCACGGTGGTGCCGGTGCCTTCTTCCGGGGTGATCGACGCAGAGGCGATTGAGAAAGCTTTGCGGCCCGGCACCAGGCTGGTTTCCGTGATTCATGCCAATAACGAATTGGGAACCATTCAACCGCTGGCCGAGATTAGCAAAGTGACGCGAGCGGCCGGCGCGCTGCTGCATTCCGATGGCGTGCAGGCGTTCGGTAAGATTCCGGTGAATGTGGATGCGCTTGGCGTGGACCTGTATTCAATCTCCGGCCATAAGCTGGGCGCTCCGAAGGGAATTGGGGCGCTTTACGTTCGCAAGGGCACTCCGCTGCGGGCTGTTTCCTGGGGCGGGCATCATGAAGGGGACCGCAGGCCAGGCACGGAAAATGTCGCTGGCGCGGTGGCTCTGGCGATAGCCGCCGAGACTGCTGATTGGCGCCAAGTGGGCGCTTTGAGGGACCGGTTGGAAAAACAGATTTTGCGGCGCGTGAGCGATGCGCATGTGAATGGACAGGGCCCGCGAATTCCGAATACGACCAATATTCGCTTCGACGGAATTGAAGGAGAAGCGCTGCTGATTGCGCTCGATTTGCAGGGCTTCGCTGTTTCGAGCGGCGCGGCGTGTTCCAGCGGATCGGTCGAGCCTTCGCACGTGCTGATGGCGATCGGCCTTTCGGCGCGCGACGCACGCAGTTCCATTCGATTCTCGCTTGGGCCGCGGCACACGGCGGCTGAAGTGGATGCTCTGGTGGATGCTGTCGAGAAGTCTGTGGCACACTTGCGCCGCATTTCGACGGATTCGCATCCCATTGGGAGAGTTGCTTCACATGCCTGAAAGCGAATTGCCGATTGTGGTGGCCATGTCAGGCGGGCTGGATAGCTCGGCTGTCGCGGCACTGCTGGCAAGGGAAGGCCGCCGCGTGGTGGGCATGACGATGCAACTGTGGAACCAGCGGCGTCTTCCGGAGCTGGCGTCGGAGAAGACGACCGGCCGGTGCTGTTCATTGGATGATGTTTACGATGCCAGGCACGTGGCCGAACAGATTGGCATTCCTTATTACGTGGTGAATTTCGAACAGCAGTTCGAAGAGCATGTGGTGGCACCATTTGTGGCTGAGTATCTGGCGGGGCGGACGCCCATCCCATGCACGCTCTGCAACAACTTCATCAAGTTCGATCAGTTTCTGGCCATGGCGGATACTGTGGGTGCCGAGCATGTCGCAACAGGCCATTACGCGCGCATCACGCGCAATGAACTGACGGGTCGCTATGAGTTGCGGACTGCCCTCGACGGCACTAAAGACCAGACCTATTTCCTGTTCGGGCTGACGCAGTCGCAACTTTCGCGAACGCTTTTTCCGCTGGGCGAGAAGAAGAAAACGGAAGTGCGCGAGTTGGCGCGCAGTCTGAATCTTGCCGTTGCTGAAAAGCCGGAGAGCTACGAGATCTGCTTTGTTCCGAACAATGATTACGCGGCTTTTCTGGATGCGTATCTGAAGGAGCAGGGGGTGAGCGCGCGGGAGCAGAAAGGCCAAATTGTTTCAGAAGATGGCGCGTTGCTGGGTTCGCATGAGGGCGTGCATCGCTTTACCGTGGGGCAGCGCAAGGGTTTGGGTATTGCGTCGCCAGAGCCGCTGTATGTGATCGCGACGAATTCGGCGAGCCATCAGGTGACGGTGGGTTCGAGCGATGCTCTGCTGCGCGGGAGCCTTGTGGCGAAAGATGTGAACTGGGTTTCAGTGGAGCCCATTACGGCACCCCGGCGCGCGCAGGTGAGGATTCGCCATCGGCATCTGCCGGCCCCAGCTACGCTGTATCCGGTGCGGGATGGAATCGAGATACGTTTCGATGAACCGCAGCGAGCCGTTACCCCAGGGCAGGCGGCGGTGTTTCACGAAGGGGACTTGATCTTGGGCGGCGGTTGGATCGCATAGGAAGCCGGTATCGCACAGAAATCTCGAGCGCTGGAACTGGTTGAATATTGCGCGGCGCGCGCCGTCATCGCCACGCTGGAATTCGCGCCGCGGCCGATTGCGGACCGGCTGGGCCACTGGTATGCGAGGCTTCTGGATCGCGCTGTTCCGCGCCTGCGCCGCATCGCTCTGCGGAATCTGCAATTTGCGCTTCCCAGCGTTGCACCTTCGCGGCACATGGGCATTGTGGATGGAGTGTTCCGCTCGCTGGGGCGTTTGCTGGTGGCGTTCGCGCGCTTTCCTTCTATCGGCAAGAACAATGTCCACGAATGGATTCGCTATGAGGGCTTTGAACATTTCACCGATGGCCTCGCGCGCGGTAAGGGCGTGCTCTTCGCGACCGCGCACCTGGGAAATTGGGAGCTGAGCGCGTACGCTCACGCACTGATGGCGCAACCCATGAACGTGGTGGTTCGCCCGCTGGATAACGCGCTGCTGGACCGCTTCGTGGAAAAGCGTCGCGCGCTTTCCGGCAATACGCTGATTGGCAAGCGCGATTTCGCCCGGCCGATTTTAAAAGCCCTGCGTGACAATGACGCGGTGGGAATTCTGGTGGACCAGAACGCCTCCGCGGACACCGGTCCTTTGGGGGTTGCCGAGGCGTAGATCGAGGGCACAATGTCCATATCGTGGCGGATGCTTTCGTGCAAAAAGCCGGCGACCTCCGTGTTTTCCGACGCCCACCGGGACAGAGTAGCCTCTGCCGTATC
>JBBROT010000047.1:0-13955 GCA_038229155.1 Bryobacterales bacterium
CGTAACTGGCACTCGCTCTCCACCAACTGGTGAAGTTTTCATCCAGCTTGAAGATCTTCTGCGCCGCGTGCGATTTCAACGATGCCGAAGCGGTCAAATTCTGGTCGCCATAGTAAGCGGGAGCGTGGCCGGGCTGCACGTAAGTGCTCGCGATAGCAAGACCCACGGGATTGATGACGCTGGCCGGAATCTTATTACCGGGATAAGGGGTTTTCGAAAAAGGATCTTTGACGATGATTAAAGAGCCGTCCTTGGAAAATGTCTGGGAGAAATCGCCCACGCGTTCGAGCGCCGTCGGCACGTAAAAAGTGGAAGAGCCCGATTGCGTGTCGTCGTACTGCTCGATAGCGGCGGAATAGAATGTCCGGTTCCGGCCATTGTAGATTTTGGGAATAATCAGAGCGCCGCTCAAACTGGCACCCCACGTGGTGTTGGGCTGCTCCGTGATGGGCACGTACGGAATCGCGGCGTTGTTGAAAAAGCTATTCGCATCCCAACCGGTGCGCCGCAGGTGCCCGTAAGCACTGCCGTGAATCTGGTTCGCGCCGGAGCGGATCAGAGTGTTGAACATGCCGCCGCCGGTACGCGCCATTTCGGAATCGTACGTATTCGCCTGAACCTTCACTTCCGACACCGCTTCCACGGAAGGAATGATAATCGCGCGATTCGCCGCATCGGTAATTGCAATACCGTCCAGCAAATAATTGTTGCCGCGCACGGGGCCGCCCGAGATAGAAATAGCGGAAGAACCGCTCTGATCCTGCATGCGGTTATACGCGGGATTTCCGATCTGAATTACATTCGGCACCAGCTTTGAAAGAATGAACGGGTTGCGTCCCAGATTCGGCAGATCCACCAGCTTCTGGTTGTCCAGCACCTGGCCCTGAGAAGCGTTCGAAGCCTCAATCAGCGGCACATCTTCGGTGACCATCACGCTTTCCGATACCGAGCCAACTTCAAGCTGCAGATCGACGGTGAGATACTCCTGCGTACCCACCACAACATTTTTGCGTTCGAACCTTTTAAAGCTGGGGCTCTCCGCAATCAATGTGTAAGTGGCCGGAACAAGAGAGGTGAAATCATAACCGCCGTTCTCATGGGTCAGCGCGGATTTAGCTTCGCCCGTGCCGTCATTGACGATGGTGACTTTTGCGTTTCCGATACCGGCTTTCAAAGGATCGAGGACCGATCCTCTTACCCCACCTTGAAACGACTGGGCAGCCAGGTAAACAGAAGAGCCGATAATGGCGATTGAAAGTATTGCCGTTTTTGCGAGACTGCGAACTAACATCCGTTTCTCCTTCGAAGCGTTAGGGCCGTGGGCAGGGGCGCGCAAACTATCAGGCTTGGCGGTGCCGTGCGGCAAAATCGCTCGAAATACGGAGAGCGGGGCGTCTTACAAGGACGGGAAGAGAACGCGGTGGTTTGAAGCCGGTTCAAATACTACCGGGCTCAAACTGGGTTGACCACTAAAGTTTTGTCGATAGTATCACCGTGCGAAATTGAATTGCAATCGATTTTATCGATCGTCCCTAATTTCCTGTTTTTTACCCGCTGCAATTCCAGGCAAATGGCTGTTATTCTCGAAAGAGAGACAGGACGAAAACTTCGCCATGATCGGTGTTCCCGCCCTGAAGCTCACGTTCGCGAGCATTGTTTTTGCTTTCGCGGCGCTCCCGCAAAATCCCGATACGGTGTTCCAGCAATCCGTTCGCCTGGATGTCCCGGATTCCTCCGGTTTTTCGTTCGCAACCATCACGGTTCCCACCGGTAAGCGGCTGATTATCCGGTATTTGGCGGTTACTTCCACATTGCCATCGGGGCAGCGCTTCACCTCAAGCGTGCAGGCCACCGCGCGCGGCAACACGGCTGAGTTCGCGCAGGCATATGTCGCGCAAAGCAATGGCGATGGTACCGATGAACTGGTGAGCAACCAGCAGGTGACCATTCAAGCGGATGGCGACACCACCGTTTATTTCCAGGTTTTCCGGCGCATTCCGAAGGGCGGCATTCGAGTGATTTTCGCCTTCAGCGGCGACCTGGTGCCGATTTCGCCAGTGGTTTTATAGCTTCGAGGGTTCGGTCAGCGCGTGGCGCACGGCCTGCTTCAACTGCGTGGCGGTGTATGGCTTTTGCAGAACACCCGCTAAACCCTGGCTGGCAAACCGCGCCGTCGCTTCCAGTTCGCTGTAACCGGTGGAAAGAATAATGGGCACGTCGCGGTCAATCTGGCGCAGCAGTGGCAGCGCGGATTCGCCATCCAGCACCGGCATGCTCAGGTCCAGCAGCACCGCGTCGATTTCCTGGTGCCGCTGGCGAAAAATCTGCACGCCCTCAGCACCATCGCGCGCCGAGAGCACTTTGTAGCCGGCATGCCGCAACATGTTTTGCGCCACGCTCCGGACAACCTCCTCATCGTCAATGATCAGCACCAGTCCCGCGCCCTCATGCTTGGTCTCCACGGGTGCGGGCGCGTGGACCTCGGCCCCGTTTTCGGCCGCGGGAAGGTAGACGCCGATGGTAGTTCCATGGCCCAGGCGGCTATCGATCTTAATCGCGCCCTTATGCCCGCGCAGAATGCCCAGCACCGCGGAGAGGCCCAGCCCGCGGCCGGTAAACTTCGTGGTGAAAAACGGGTCGAACATCTTCCGCTGAATCGCGTCGTCCATACCGCTGCCGTCATCCTCCACGGAGAGGCAGACATAACGGCCCGGCGGCGCGTCGAAGGAGTTTCGCAGGCTGGCGAGCTGCGCCTCCGTCAAATCGCATTCGAACGTTTGCACCTCCACATGCCCCTGACGCGATGGCGGAATGGATTCGGCGGCATTCACAATCAGGTTCATGATGATCTGTTGCATCTGCGTCACGTCGGCCTCAATCCGCGGCAACGATTCGCGCAGCTCAAGATTCAGACGGACATGACGCGGGATGGAAGCCTTAATGAGCGTGCTTACTTCGCGAATCATGGACGACAGTTCAATGCGGCGGACCACAAATTTGCCGCGGCCCGAATACGCCAGCATTTGTGACGTAAGTGTAGCGGCGCGCTCACTGCCCTTGACCACGCTATCCAGAAGCGGATACACCGGGTGATCCTGGCCCAGGTCGTCCATTGCCAGGCTTGAGTTGCCCAGGATACCGGTCAGCAGGTTATTGAAATCGTGCGCGATGCCCCCGGCAAGCACTCCCACGCTTTCGAGGCGAGCCGTCTCGCGGAAGCGGTCTTCCATAGTCTTGCGCTCGGTGATCTCGGAAATCAGGCCCGTCAAACGCGGCTGAGTTTCCGTATCCGGGTTGGCCGCGCCGCGCACCCAGAGCCAGGCGTCATCGCGCCCTTCACGGGGAATGCGAATTTCAGTCTCAACGTCGTTTCCGTTCTGCAAAGCCTGTTCGAATAAATGTTCCAACCGGGCGGCTTCGGCGCTTGCCAGAATGCGGTGCAGCGTGCGCGAATTCCAGGCTTCCACCAGGCCCGCCTGTGCCGTGGCCCACGCGCCGGCGTGCTGCTCGTAAATCGCGGGGCCATACTCCCAACCGTTCATGCGGCCCGCTTGCAGAGCGAAACGGTAGCGCTGTTCCGCTTCGGCGGTTCGCTGCTCCGCCTCCTGACGGTCTGTGATGTCACGCGTGGAACCGGTGACGGATTCTACTAAGCCGCCGGAAAACACGGGCACGAAAATGTACTCGTAATGCCGCGTGGCACCGGAGGGGTCCGTGAAGGGCGTATCGGCGCGCACCGGCTCCCGCGTTTCAATCACCATATCGATCTGGCGATGCAAAGTACGCGCCAACTCCGGCGGGTAAGGCAGCTCGTAGAAGTTGCGGCCCACCACTTCGGGAAGCGTTCTTTGCAGCAGCTTCAGCAAGGCGCGGTTGGCATAGGTGAAGCGCCCCTGCAGATCGAAGGAATACATCAGGTCAGGCAAGTTCGAAAAGGCCGTGTCGAACTCTCGCCAGAGCCGCTCCCTTTCTTCGATGGCACCTACCAATGCCTGTTCGGATTCAATCCGATCATGGATATCGGTGCAGGTTCCGAACCATTCGGCAATCTCTCCAGCCCCGTTAAGGCAAGGGGTGCCGCGCGTTTTGAACCAGCGGTAAACGCCATCGTGACGCTTGAGCCGGTATTCCAGATCATAGATAGCCCGGCCTTCCACCGCGTTCATCCAGGCCGTATAGGTCCGTTCGCGATCATTCGGATGCATGACAAGATCCAGCCACGCGAAGCCGAGCTGGTCCTTTTCCGGGACTCCCGTATAAGCCACCCACTGCGAACTCAAATAGGTGCATAACCCATCCGGCGCACAGGTCCACACCAACTGCGGAAGGCTCTCCAGAATGGTCCGGTTTCTCAATTCGCTGGCGCGCAGCAGTTCTTCCACGCGCACGCGTTCGGAGATATCGATGACGAAAGCCACCACTTCCATGGCCTGGGAATCGGCTGCCGGGGGCAATAGCGAAGCGCCGATGAACACGGGCACCGGCCGCCCGTCTTTTGAGTAATAAACTTTTTCGAAGGGCGTGAAGGTGCCGTGTTCGTGCAATTCCCGGACAGCCCGCTTATCCTGCTCCACGAACGCGGGAGGAGTCATGCGGTCCCAGCGGACTTTTCCGCCCGCCACATCTTCCTCGCTATAGCCCAACAGCGAACGCGCGGCCGGATTCAGGTACGTGACACCGCCTTCCAAATCGGCAATCATCAGGCCGAAGGTGCCGGTTTCGGCTAACTGGCGGAAGCGCGCTTCCGAAACGGCCAGCGCCTGGTTCGCGGAGCGCAACGTCTCATTCAGGACCAGCACATCGCGAGCCCGCGCAAACAACTGCGTTTGCAACTCGCCCTCGCTAAACTCACGTTCGGCGGTATCCTGCGCCCGCTCCGCCGCGTTCGCGCCAAACAATTCGGTCACTTCCTCCACGCGGTGCAACAGGAAGGAAACGGTGCCGCCGCCGTTCAGAATAGGAGTGTTGAGCACGCTCCAATAGCGCTCCCGGTATTCAGCGCCGTTCGAGGCTTCCACCGAATATTTCCGCAAAGGCATCGCGGCGGGGCGGCCCGTGCGCATCACCTTTTCGAGCGAGGCGCGCAGCCGCGATTCCCCATCGGCGGAGGCATCGTTCGGATTGTCCGGAAACGCATCGAACAGCTTGCGCCCAATCAGTTCGTCCCGGCTCTTTCCTGCCAGACGCAGATAGGCATCGCTCGCGGCGATAATGCGATAGTCCGCATCCGGGCTAAGAACTAGGAACGCAACGGGGACAGCTTCGAAGAGTGCTTGATAATCTACCGGGGCGCTCATGCGCAGACTTGATCCTACTTGAAATGCGCGAACGGCGTTGCATGGACGGGAAGAGCCGGAAAGCTGCGGTGGTGATTGATTTTCCCGTCTGGTACCTTATTGAAAGGTCAAAAACGCCAACGAATGTCCGAACAGCTCCTCGTTCAGGGGAAACTGCTGGGGATCGACGAATTTCTATCGTCACCCGCTCCCGGCAGCAATGAAATCATCGACGCACGCGCTTTGTGGATCACACTGGTCTGCGAAGTGGTTCCGCGCGCCTTGTTGGCGGAATTGCAACTCTCCGCGCAATTGCTGGGAGCCTCGGGCGGCGCTCAGTTCATTGTCATCATTCCGGATTCGTTCCGCGCCCGTGCCGATGAATTTTTAGAGGCCAGCGCCCGCCAGATTCAAACCGTGACAGGCGGCCTGGTCACCCTGCTCTGGAGCGCGACGGAAAACCTGGGCGATTGGACCGTGGTGCGCAAACGCCTGACCGATCAGTTGCAGGGCCGCCGCGATACGCCGTTAGCCGCCGCGCGCGATTTCCTGCCCTTCGCGCCGGAACCTGTGCCGGACAATTTGTTTACCTCGCAGTTGGCTGGCGAACTGCGCTCGGCACCTTTCGTTGGATGGTCCCCGGATCTGCCTTTGCTGTTTTCGATTGAGCCCGGAAAATATAATTGGCCGATTACATCGGATCTTTCGCAGGACGGGATTGCTCTCGCAAGGCACGCCGCCCCTGGCGATGCGGACGGAACCAATGCCAGTGTTTCCGAGATGGCGTCGCGGTCGAACGGGCGGCCGTTGTTCGGGCTGCTGCGCGGCGATGTGGATGACTTCAGCCTGCGCCTGCGCCGCTTACAAAGCATTGAAGAGCATGTTCGCGTCTCCGTGCTGTACAAGCAATTTTTCGCCGGCGAACTGGAAATTTTGTGCAGCATGCCGGAATTCTGGCGCAGGGTGACGGTTCTGTATTCAGGCGGCAACGCCTTCGCGGTGTATGGCGCCTGGGACGCCCTGATCATGCTGGCGCGCGAGTTACAGCGCATGTTCGGTCGCTTCTCCGAAGAAAATTTAAAGGATTTTCCCGGCCCCGAAGCGAAGACCATCACCATGGCCTGCGCCCTTGCGCCCGATTTCAATACCCCGCTCGATTCGCTCTACGCCGAATGCGGCCGCGACCTGGCGCTGGCGAAAGCGGTCGATAAAGATTGCATCTATCTGCTGGGCCGCGTGCTGGAATGGAAGCAGTTGAACGATGCCGCCGAATTAAAAGAAGCCGTCGAACGCGTGAGCGAAGAGTTTCGCGGCGGTTCGCAGTTCCTCTCTGAACTCGACGCGCTCTATAACAAGGTTTCTTCGCCCTTGTTGACGGATCAGCAGCGGCTGCTGCGCCGGGCCTATCGGTTCCAGCGCCGGTTCACCATCGCCGCCACGCGCGGACAGAAGGAACGCGAATTCAGCAAGCTGCGCACTCATTTGATCAATGAAATTGTGGGGCGCAATGTCCGCCCCGCGAAAGGTAAACAGTTCAAGCTTCGCCCCGCCGGCGTGGTAGCCCTTGAGTGGGCGCGTCTGGCGCAGGAAAGCTCCCAGGAAAATTAGAATGGCAGACGAACAACAAGCAACGCCGGAACAGAAGCCCGAGCCTGAGCAAGCCAAGCCTGAGCAGCAGGCAAAACCGGAGCAGCACGGAAAGCCCGCTCAGGGTGGCCAGGGTGGCGCTCGCCCTCCTCGCGAAGGGGGACGCGGCCAGGGCGGTGGTGACCGGTCAGCCGGTGCACGTCCTGGTGGCGGCGGGGGCCCGCGCGGCCCCAATGATCGTGGGGAACGCCGTCCCGGCGGTGGCGGTGATCGCGGTCCGGATCGTGGTGGCGACAGAGGCGGTGATCGCGGCGGTGACCGCTCGCGCTTCGAATTCCCCGAAATCGAGCTCGAAAAGCTCATCTCCGACAGCCTTTATCTGGACAACCAGGCACACGGCATCGTAAGCCGCATGCGCGATATGGATACCGGCACCAAGAGCCAGCTTCGACGTCTTTATAACGCTGTCCGCCGCGCCGTCCGCGCTCCGGAAAATGAACGCCAGCATGAATTTGTCATGCTGCGCGCGCGCATCGCCTACACCATTGCGCGCCATAGCCTGCGCAGCCTCGATCAGATTGAAAAGCTGCTGCTGCAAGTCACCCGGAAGAACGATCAGCGCGGCTACGACCGCTTTAAAGATCTGTTCGAAGCCATCATCGCCTACAACGAGTAGCACAAAGAGTAACTCATGAGCGCCCATACCGCACAAACTGAACTGAAACTGATCGGCAAACTGATTCTCGAAGGCGAAATGCACTGCGAAACCGGCCTCCACGTCGGCGCGGGCAAAGGTTCGCTCGAAATCGGCGGCTCCGATAACCCGGTGGTGAAAGATTCCGCCGGCCGGCCCTATGTACCGGGCTCCACCTTGCGGGGACGCATCCGCTCTCTGCTGGAACAGGCTACCGGCATGGCCGTTCCCGCTGAATTGATTTATATTTCGAAGCGCAAAGGTCAGGAAGTCCGCATCCACCAGAGCGACCGGCCGGACGATGAAATCTGCATCCTTTTCGGTCGCAGCCCTGGCCGCATGGATCGCATGCAGGGTGAAACCACGGACAGCAACAATGCCACGCCCGCGCGCCTGGCCGTGTTCGATGCGCCGCTCGATCTGGACAGCATCACGCAGCAGATGCGCGAAACGCTCGACGACGAATTGACCGAAGTGAAGAGCGAAAATGCGATCGACCGCATTACCTCGCAGGCGAACCCCCGCACCATCGAACGCGTTCCCGCCGGTGCGCGCTTTCGGGTTCGTTTCGTCGTGGACATCCTCTGTGAAGAGGACGCGCCCATGCTGGGCCTTCTGATTCAGGGCTTGCGGCTTCTGGAAGACGACGCGCTGGGCGGCGGCGGTTCGCGCGGCAGTGGCCGGGTTCGTTTCGCAAAACTCTCGCTCAACTGGCGCAACAAAGATTACTATGCCAAGGGCTTGGAACAGAAAGAGCTTGCGCCCGCCGGCGATTTGGCCGCCGTGCAAACCCACATGAACTCTGTGGGCACCTCGTTCCTGACGGAATAGCGGGCAAATGAAAACAGGCTTCACAATCAGGCTGCGGCCCACGGGGCCGTGGCGGATCGGCGGCGGTACGCGCGATCAGGTGGAAACGCTTTATCGCAGCGATGCGCTCTATTCCGCCGTCACCGAAGCGATGCACCTGCTGGGCAGGCGCGAAGAATGGCTCGCCGCCACCGCAAGCCCCGGCCAGTCTCCCGCCGTGCGCTTTTCTTCCTGCTTCCCGTTCATCGGGAACACCGGCCTGATTGTGCCGCCGCGCAATCTGTGGCCTCCCGCGCCCTCGGCGAAAGTGCGCTGGAAAGGCGCGAAGTTTATCCCGCTCTCCGCCGTTCGCGATCTGATTGCCGGTAAGCCGCTGAACGAAGATGCCTATTCGCTCGATGGGCCCAGCCAGTGCCTTGTGCCCTCCGGCCGCACCGGCCCCTTTCGAGAATTAATTCGCAGGCATGCCGCCGTCGATCGCCTGACCGGAGCTACCGAGCCCCATTCCGTCACCGGTATCGCATTCACCGCTAACGCCGGGCTCTGGTGCCGCGTGGCTTTTCATGATGAAGCCGCGGCCGAACATTGGACCGCGCCCGTTCAAGCTGCTTTCCGCCTGCTTGCCGATTCCGGTTTCGGCGGTCGCCGCTCCCAAGGCTGGGGCCGCGCCGGGCACCCTCACTTTTCGAAATCTTCGCACCTGCACGACGAAGTGCCGCATGAAGGCGATTATTGGCTGCTCTCCGCCTTCATCCCCGGCCCCGAAGACGACATCGATTGGACGCGCGGCAGTTACTCCGTCGCCACCCGCTCCGGCCGCATCGCTAGCGCCTCCGGTTCCGGCGATTTGAAGAAGCACATCCGCGTGATCGACGAAGGGTCCGTGCTACGCGCCTTGCGCCCCCCGGAAGGGTCCGCCCCGAACGTCGCCCCCGATGGCTTCGCGCATCCCGTGCTGCGATTTGGGTTCGCTTTTGCGATTCCGCTGCATCCCGAGGTGTTCGCATGAAGTACACAGTCACCTGTCTGACCCCCACCCTGGTGGGCGATGGACACAAACTCGCGCCCATCGATTACATGGTCTGGAAAGATCAGGTCAACATTCTGGATCAGACACGCATCTTCCGGCTGCTTGCCAAAGGGCCGCGCCTCGAAGGCTATCTGCGACAGCTCAAGACCGCCACTCGGCTCGATTTCGCCAGTTGGGGCGGCTTCGCTCAAAACTATGCCGGTCGCCGCATCCCCTTTGAAAGCGCGGCATATTCGGAATATTGGAATCGCGCGCCGGTGGAGAGTTTGAGCATCCCCACGTTTGCCGAAGGTGTGCAAGGGTCGTTCCTGCCCGGTGCCGCTGTGAAAGGCGCGCTCCGCACCGGCCTGTTGGTTGCCGGCCTCCGCGACAACTCGGTTACCGAACTGGCCAGCCGTTACGGCGGCACCGAACGGCCGCCTCGCCGCCCCGGTGAACTCATGGAAGAGCAGACGGTGGGCACTCGCACGCGCTTCTTCGGCGCCGCGGATTCCGCCCCGGTCCCCGCGAGCGTCTTCAAGGTCTACTTGGTTCGCACCTCCACCCTGCAAAGCAAGCAAGGCGGATATCAGGTTGCCTGGAAGCAAGCGCCGCGCGGGAGCGTGAATCGCGCCGAAGAGAGCACGCCCGCATTCGTTGAAATGGCCGTGCCTGGCACCGTGTTTGAAGGCACCTGGAATGAAAACCAGTTTCTGAACGGGCCCGAAGTGCGCCGCATTTTGCGCTGGCGCGAGCCCGTCACGCGTGAAGCCATCTTCAAGGCCGCGAACCAATATGCCGCCAAACAATTGGACGCTCACGCGCAATATGCCGAATGGACCGGCCTCGCCGCGCTGCAGAAACAGATCGCCACTTTGCGCGAATCGTTGACGCACGCCGAAAGCTCTGGCGGCTGCCTGCTCTCGCTCGGCTGGGGTGCCGGATTCCTGGGCAAATCCGCGCTGCTCGATACCACCGCCGAAAGCCCTCGCAAGATTCTGCAAGCCCAGAACACTTATGCCAGCGCCATCCGCTCCGGCCTGCCTTTTCCGAAGACGCGCCGGATCGTGTTCCTGAATAACCAGCCCGCTTCCCTGCCCGGTTGGGTTCGTTTCGTCGCGGAGTGATAGAGTGATGAGCTAGATGAAGTATCTTGCTCTCGCTCTCCTCACCTTCAGCGCTTCGGCCGCCGTGCCCACATTTTCCGCCGATGTCGCCCCTGTCCTTTATCAGCACTGCACTCCCTGCCATCATGCCAACGATCTGGCACCCATGTCGCTGCTCACCTACAAAGAAGTGAAGCCCTGGGCCGCCGCCATCCGCGAAGCCGTCGCGACCCGCACGATGCCGCCCTGGAAAGCCGACCCCCATTTCGGCAAGTTCGCCAACGATTCCAGCCTGACCGACGCCGAAATCGCTATCGTGAAAGCCTGGGTGGATGGGGGCAAGCCCGAAGGCAACCCCGCCAACTTGCCCGCTGTCCCGGTGTATAGCGAGGGCTGGCACATCGGAAAGCCCGACATGATCTTCCCGATCCCGCGCCATGAATTAAGCGCCAAAGGCCCGGATGAATACGAAAAATTCGTGGTTCCCACAAACTTCAAAGAAGACCGCTGGGTTGTAGCGGCGGAACTGCGGCCCGGCAACCTCAAAATCGTTCACCACGCGCATGTCTCCGTGGAGCAAGCGTCCTCCTCACAATTCGGCAACGGTCCTGACGCTGAAAACACTTATCGCAAGTGGTTGATCCTGCATGAAGGCAAGCTCTCCTGGCTGCGTCCGGAAGCGCCGGTGATCGACAACGGCTGCTTGGTGGACGACAACGGCTACTTCCCCGGATCCCGTCCCGTCGATGCAAAATTCGGCTCGTGGGGTATGTTGGCTTCTTACTTACCGGGCCGCGGAGCCGACGTTTATCCCGAGGGTACAGCGCGCCGCATACCCGCGGGGTCAAACCTGACCTTTCAATTACACTACTCCAAATCCGGCAAGCCAGAGGTGGACGAGACCAGCGTGGGACTCGTTTTCTCGAAAGAACCGCCTGTCCAGCCCGCTAAACGCGTCGATTTCAGCAACCATATGTTTCGCATTCCCGCCGGTGAACCCAATGTGGAAGTGACCGAGTGCCACACCTTCAAACAGGATCTCTACGTTACAAGCCTCACCCCGCACATGCATCTGCGCGGCAAGGATTCCAAGTTTGAAGTAACTTACCCCGACGGCAGGCGCGAAACTCTGCTCTTAGTACCGAAGTACAACTTCAACTGGCAAATCACTTACAAGCTGACGGAACCGAAGTATCTCCCTTCCGGCACACGGCTCGCAATCATCTCCCACTTCGATAACTCCTCGAACAACCCGCTGAACCCCGATCCCACACAGGTGGTCCGGTGGGGCGAAGCCAGCGAAATGGAAATGATGGACGGGTGGATCGAATACCTCGATAAGCCCCTGCTGGTCACCCGAAGCTCCCGCTAGCATTTTTTAAAACAAAGGCCTTGACCTGAGTATTGTCTTGAGCTAATACTAAGGCAGGTGCCTAACCAACCATCCCCGCTCGATCAGGTCTTTCAAAGCCTCGCCGACCCCACCCGGCGCGCCGTACTGCAGCGTTTGAGCCAGGGTCCCGCCGCGGTCAGCGAACTGGCGCGGCCGTTCAAGATGGCGCTGCCCTCGTTTTCCCAACATCTGGATGTGCTGGAGAATAGCGGGCTGGTGAAATCGCGGAAATTGGGCCGTGTACGCACCTACACCATCGCGCCGCGCCCCCTGAAGACCGCCGAATCGTGGCTGGAAAAGCAGCGCGGGCAATGGGAGAGCCGCCTGAATCAGTTAGACAACTACCTCATGGAACTCAAGGAGAACGAAACCGATGACTAGCTTCACAACTTACCGGCCTGACCCGGATCTTGACTTGTTACTCGAACGCGTAGTAGACGTTCCGCGCGGGTTGGTCTGGCGCGCATGGACCACGCCGGAACACATCAAGAAGTGGTTCACCCCGGCCCCCTGGAAGACGGCGGCTTGTGAAATCGACCTTCGCCCTGGCGGGATCTTCAGCACGGTCATGCAGTCGCCGGAAGGGCAGAGCTTTCCCAACGTAGGTTGCTACCTGGACATTGTGGAAAACGAAAGACTCATCTGGACCAATGCCTTGATGCCAGGGTACCGACCGCGCCAATCTCCCGAAGCACGCTCTGATAACGCCTTCGCGTTCACCGCCGTCATCTCACTCGAGCCGCAAGGCGGCAGCACAAAATATACCGCACTCGTGATGCACGCCGACACCGCTACGCGTAAGAAGCACGAAGACTTGGGCTTTCACAATGGCTGGAGCACGGCGCTCGATCAGTTGGTTGCCGTGGCCAAAACTATGTAAGTGCGATCCGGATTGCCTCAGGATACAGCCGGTGCTCCTGCTCCAGAATTCTGGCGGAGAGAGTTTCCACCGTATCGCCATCCAGCACCGGCACCGCCGCCTGGAGCAGTATAGGCCCCGCGTCCATTTCTTCAGTTACCCAATGCACCGTGCAGCCCGCAATCTTCACGCCGCGTTCCAGCGCCTGCTTCTGCGCATCGAGGCCGGGGAATGCGGGCAGCAGCGAAGGATGAATATTCAGGATGCGCCCGCGAAACGCATCAATGAACACGGGGCTCAGCAGCTTCATGTATCCGGCAAGGCACACCAAGTCCACGCGCTTTTCGCGCAGTAAGTCAATCAGCGATAAGTCGTAAGCTTCGCGAGACCTTCCGGCCACCGGATTCGCGATCGCCAGCAACCCGCGCCGGCGCGCCGCTTCCAGGCCGGGCGCATCCGCCTTGTTACTAATCACTACGGCTATCTCAACCGGCAACTGAGCATCGGCGATTGCCTCGAAGTTTGACCCGCGCCCCGAGAGCAGAATGCCCAAACGCGTCACCGGTACACAACGCGCGCCCCACCCCGCTTCCGCTTCGCCACCGCGCCCACCGCCACCGGCACTTCCCCCAAGCGCCGAAGCAGGCGCAAAGTACGTGGCGCGTCCGCTTCCCCGACGGCCACAATCATGCCGATCCCCAGATTGAAGGTGCGCCGCCAATCGTCTTCCGGTATGTTGCCGATACCGCGCATCACCTCGAAGATCGCCGGTACTTGCCACGCCGACGTATCGATAATCGCCGCCAACCCTTCGGGTAGCATGCGCGGAGTGTTATCGGTGATGCCGCCACCCGTAATATGCGCGGCGCCGCGCAGCACGCCCGCTTTCCGTAGCGCCTGGATAGCCCGCAGGTAACTGCGGTGTACTTTGAGTAACTCGTCCCCTAACCGCCCGTCCAACTCCGGCAGCCTTGACGACGGATTGTATCCACCTACTTCGAAGAGCACCTTGCGGGCCAGCGAATAGCCATTGGTGTGCAGCCCTGTCGAAGGCAGACCCAACAGCACGTCACCCGCCCCGATACCCGCGCCTGTGATAATCTGATCTTTCTCAGCCGCGCCCACGATGGTGCCGGCAAGGTCATACTCCCCGTCCGCGTATAAGCCAGGCATTTCGGCGGTCTCGCCGCCAATCAGCGCGCACCCGTTGTTAGTGCAACC
>JBBROT010000048.1:0-13689 GCA_038229155.1 Bryobacterales bacterium
ACTGAACGCTCTTCACAGGTAAAGAAGCCGCCTGTTCCACGCTTTCCCAGGTGCCGCCATTGCCTTCCAGATGAACCCTGAAGTGCAGGCTGCGTCCGGCCAGGGTAATGGCACCGGTCCAATTCCCGTTCACGTTGTTTCCCTGCCCTAAGAGCGAAGCCGCGCAACAAAAAGCCAACAGCCATTTCGTCATATGATTGCCACTAGTATGCAACGCCGAGCCTTCCTTCAGACACTCGCGGCAGCCGGTGCCGCTACCTCGTTAATAGCGGCGGCGGGCTCGCCCATTCGCCTCGGCTTCGATACGTACTCTCTCCGCGCGTTCAATTGGAAGGGCGTGGAGCTGATCGATTACGCCGTCGCCCAGGGTCTGGACACTATTCAGTTTTCGAGCCTTGATGATTTCGCATCGCTTGAGCCACGTTATTTGAAGCAAGTCAAAGAGCATGCGGAGCGCTCCGGCATCACGATAGATGGCGGCACCGGTTGCATCTGCCCGGTGTCGAAAAGCTGGACCGAAAAGCTGGGCACGCCAGAACTGCAAATCACGAAGGGCCTGGAAGCGGCGCACCATGTGGGAGCCACTTCCATGCGCTGCTATATGGGTAGCAGCGATGACCGCCAATCGCCCGAACAGTTGGAGCGCTGCATGGATGCCACCATCCAGGCCTTCCGCAAGATGGGTTCGCGCGCGCAGGATTTAAACGTGAAGATTGCCCTGGAAAACCACGCGGGCGACATGACCGCGCGTGAGACGCTGACCATCATCGAGCAATCGGGCAAAGACTTTGTGGCCAGTTGTCTCGATACCGGCAACCCCATGTGGGTGATGGAAAATCCGCTGACCACCATGGAGGTGCTTGGCCCTTATGTGGTGACGACTCACGTGCGGGATTCGGCCGTGTTCGAAACGCCCACCGGTGCGGCGGCGCAGTGGGTGGCGCTGGGCGATGGCGCGGTGGATCTGCCGAAGGTGGTTGCTCTCCATCGCCAACTTTGCCCGCAAGCTTCCATGCAGCTCGAAATTATTACGGGCCGGCCGCCGCGTCAGTTGCCGTATCTGCAACAGGAATATTGGCGCAATTTCCAGCACCTTCCCGCGCGGGATTTCGCCCGCTTCGTGACGCTGGCAAAGAAAGGCCATCCGTTTTTGGGCACCATGGTGATCGAAGATGCGCCCGGACCGAAGAACCCAATCTTTACCGCAGCCTTGAAAGAGCAGCAGCGTGTGGATCTGGAGCGTAGTTTTCAATACGCCAAGCGGGTGCTGGGGGTGGGGGCGAGGGCTCACGCATAATAGGCCGCGCATGATAGAGTATGCGGTGAGGAGTTCTACTATGAAAAAGTTTTTTATCTCCGCCACTTTCGTGATGTCGTTCGCCGCTCTCAGCGCTTTCGGCGAATCCATGACCGGCTATATTTCCGATTCCAAATGCGGCCTGAAAGGTGCCAGTGAAGCTCACGCGGATTGCTCCGTGAAGTGCATCAAGGGCGGTGCCACCCCTGTGTTCGTTGCCGATGGCAAAGTCTACAAGCTGGCCGATCCGTCCATGGTTGCCGATCATATGGGCCACAAGGTCACCATTGACGGGACTGTGGAAGGCGACACGCTCACCGTCAAATCAGTAAAGATGTAAGCTGTTCCGTCCGGCGGCCGTCTGTTACTGCAGGCGGCCCCGGGCTTCCACCTTCCAGATTTTCTCCACCGTTTCGCCCCTCACTCCATAAATAAGCTCGTGTAGATTCATGACCACACAAACGTGGTTGGGAATGATACGTAACTTCTCGCCCAATTGCAGCGGGCGCTCGGATTTCTCCGTATCCAGAAAGCCGTGCTCTTCGTTCATCTTGTGAAAGCGCGTGCCCGGGGCTTCCATCACGCGCCCGAACGTCACTCCCTCCGCGCCGCTCAGCCAATCTGAAGAGAATGTCTTCGAACCGCCATCCACAATCGCTGTGCGTTCGCGAGCTGTAGAGACCACGGTCACCAGCACGGAAGCCGCGCACTCTTCGAGCGTGCATGCGCCGCTCGAAATTGTGTTCAGGTCATTGAACACATAGGTGCCGGGCCGAATCTCATTCAGACCTTCCACTTGGTGCGAATGAAACAGCGTGGGGGTGGAGCCGCCGCTCACAATTTCGCATGGCATTCCCGCTTGGTGGAAACGCGCCAGCATGCCGCCCACATCCTGGCTCAATTTCGCGATAGAGGCTTCGTCGGGATGTTTGATGTGGCCCGGATAAAACGTGATCCCGCGGAAGCGAAGGCCGGAAATGCGCGCCACCTGCCGCGCCAAGTCCAGAGCTTCTTCCGGCGTGACACCCACGCGCCCCAGGCCCACATCCACTTCCACCAGCACCGCAGCGCCTGTGCCTTCCAATTGCCGCGCGGCCTCCAGGCTATCGAGCGCCACCGTTACCGAAGAGTGCTCCGCCACGGCACGCAGACGCTTCACCTTGGGCGCGCCGAAAATGGGAAACGCAACCAGCAGGTCGCACGGCGGCAAGGCCGCGCTCATCACTTCCGCCTCACCCACCTTGGCTACCGTCAGCCCGGCCGCGCCCAAAGCCAATTGCATGCGCGCCACTTCGGGCGATTTGTGCGTCTTGGTGTGCGGGCGCAGGCGCAAATTGTGCAGCGCCGCATAATCGGCCACGCGCTTCAGGTTGCGTTCGAAAATGTCCAGATCCACCACTACGGCGGGCGTATCCAGGTCGGCTACGGTCACTATTTGAATCGCACCGCGAGCTTGCCCATGGGGGTGGTGTAGGTCAGTTCCAGGTCCTTCACTTTCTGCTTTTCCATGGGGAAATACAGCAGGCCGGTGACGGATTCGGAGATTTCCTTTTCCGGCAGCATACGGTCCGCAAGTGTCTTCACCAGCGGGTTCTCTTTCTCTTCCTGCTTCATCTTTCCCTGCGCGCTGGTAGTACTGGCGGCATTGCCGAAACCGCCTCCAGACCCGGGCAAACCGCCATAGGTGGGGTCTGCCGCCTGGGAATGGCCGCCACCGCCGCCGCTGACTACCTGAGAGACCACCAGCACGCCCTGTCCGGCAATTTGCGTGGGCGCATAAGGGTGCGACCGTTCGCCGTCTTTATCGGTCTTCAGAAGAAAATCGTCCAACTGCACGGGAATGGTGCCGGATTTTGGCGTGAGCTTCACGCGAACCACAATGTAGTGGTTGCCCAGATCGTCCGTAACGGCTTTCTTGACCGATTCGGGGTCGCCGTAGACCGTGGCCTCAATGGAGACCGCGCCATTGGCACCTTGGCCGGAACCGGTTCTGATAGCGGGGTGCGACGCGGCGGCAACCACAGCGGGAATAGCAAGCCAGAAAATCGCTAACCTCATGAGGCTAGTGTAAGCCGCGCGCTTAGATCAGGCTCACGGAGATTAAACCCAGCGTCACGCCGATGGCGCAACCGGCCACCACATCGCTGAGGAAATGCAGACCCAGCAGCACTCGCGAAAGCGCGATACTGATGGCGCAGAACAAGAGACCCACCATGAGCGACGGGTAGAACAAACCCAGCGGGATGGCGATGGAAAATGCGGTAATGGTGTGGCCCGAAGGAAAAGAGAATTGATCCGGGGGCAGCAGCGTGGCCCAGCAATGCGGCTGAAAGTTGGAGGGCCGTGTGCGGTTGAACATGCGCTTCAGGCGCAGGAACAACAGTATGCCCGTGAAGGAGGAGGCGGCTGCCGCGCCCAGCGCCTCATACCGCGTTGCACCGCCGAACAGCAGCACAATCATCCCCATGGCATACCAGAGCCAGCCATCGCCGCCTCGCGTGGCACCGATCATCCAGATGCGGATCCAACGCGGTGCTCGCCAATTGTTTACGCGCCGCATCACCCGGTGATCGCGCGCGGCGATGTAGGTGAACATTGGGTTTGAAACCGTCATGACGGCACCTCCCTAAAATGTACCGCGCGAACGCGGGATTCGCGCCTCATGAATCAGTTATAAACCTTGTCATGCTACGAACCTGTGACAGCTTCAAGAAACATTTGTGAATCGTAATGTAGTGGTGTAGTTTCGTTCAGAGGATGCGGAAGGCGATAGACCTGGTTTTCTTCGATGCGGGCGGCGGCCATCGCAGCGCCGCAACAGCGCTGAAGCAGGTTGCCGAACAGCAGGGGCGCGATTGGGAGATCCGTCTGGTGAACCTGCAACAGGTACTAGCGCCGCTCGATATCTTTCGTAAGCTGACCGGGGTCGCCTCGGAAGATGTTTACAACCTGATACTGAAACGCGGGTGGACATTTGGCTCGCCGCAGCTTGCACGCGTGATGCAAGCGCTGATCCGCTTTTATCATCCTCGACAGGTGGCGCTTTTGCAGGATTACTGGCGAACCGCACGCCCGGATTTGCTGGTTTCCGTGATTCCGAACTTCAATCGCGCTCTGTTTGAAAGCCTGGCTCTGGGCCATCCCGGCACGCCCATGGTGACCATCATGACCGACATGGCCGATTATCCCCCGCATTTCTGGATGGAGCGACAACCGCAATTTTTCATCTGCGGAACGGATAAAGCGGTATCCCAGGCGCTGAAGCTGGGTCACCCGCGTTCCCGCATTTTTCAAACGTCCGGAATGATTCTGAATCCGCGCTTTTATGAACCGGTCGCTCAAAACCGGGCGGCGGAAAGGGAGCGGCTCGGCCTGCGCGCCGATCTTCCCACGGGCCTGGTGCTCTTCGGCGGCCACGGTTCCCGCGCGATGTACGATATTGCACAGCGTTTATCGAAGACGCGTTCGCCGGTCCAACTGATCATGCTTTGCGGCCACAATTTGAAGCTGGCCAAGAAGTTGAGGGCGCTCAAGAGCGAAATGCCGCTGCGCGTGGAAGGCTTCACGCGTGAAATTCCGCGCCTGATGAGCCTGGCAGATTTTTTCATCGGCAAACCCGGTCCCGGCTCTCTCAGCGAGGCTCTGGCCATGAAGCTGCCGGTGATTGTGGAGCGCAACCGCTGGACCATGCCGCAGGAGCGCTACAACGCCGAATGGATCACCGAACAAGGCGTTGGCCTAGTGGTGAAGAGCTTCGATACGATCGATGTTGCCGTGGGGGACCTGCTGCAGCCGGAGCCTTACAAACGCTATTGCGCGGCGGCGGCAAGGCACAACAATCGGGCGGTTTTTGAGATTCCGGATATCCTGCAAGGTTTGATGGCGCGGAAATAGTTCATCGCCGCCCTGACGAACCGCTATTGCAAAATCAGGTCGACAGGAACCGATAAGCTGTCCAGATATCTGGCTTGCACGTGGGCACGCCCTGGCGGGAGGCCGTCTGGAACCAACGCGTTTACCTGGACCGTTCCATTCTCACTCACCGGGGACACGTAGACGCACGGAAGGCTTGTGCCGTTCAGGAAAAGCTCAACCATGTCGCAGCTTACGGCGATCCCGGGAACACCAGCGATCCAAGCAGCAATGCTGCCGCCCGGCCGCAAGCGGACTTTGCCTCGCTCCCAAGTTGCGTTGTCGGCAATGCCGAGTATTTCAATCGCGGGGTTGGCCGGGGCGGCCGGAAGATAACTTGGCTGATTAATTCCGATCCGGACCTTGTTGCTGGCCATCCCATCGCGCACCCGCAGCGTGACGTCATACCAGCCCTTTTCGAGGCCGCTCGGGATCTTCAGGTTCGCAAGCCATGCTCCTCCGGAGTACGCCACCGCGACCGGCCGGATTCCGTAATCGCCCACGGTGGGAAACACTTCGTCGACGCCGATGCCGGTATCGGGCGAATCGAACCAGATGGAAATGTAATCGTCGTGCGTGCCTCGGAAGCGGTGGTCGTTGCCGGTGGCATTTTGGACCGCCAGGATATACGCGTTGTTTCTGGAACGCGGAACGGGCGATTCCGGCCATTTCTTCGAGCAGGAAACATGGGCGCGATTGCCCAGGACGCTATTCAATTCAGTGGCGGCAAAACCTGTCGCGCGGCACCACGCGACCAAACAATTGATGTTCGGTCCCACCCAATTATCGAACTGACCGTATAATTCAGTACTCTCGTAAAACTCCATGCGGGGATTGGCCTGTGGGTGATCGGATTCGCTCACATGCGATTCGATCAACACCCTATCGGAACTTACCGAGTACAGACGTTCCAGGGCCAACAGCGGATGCTTCAGGTGATACAGCACGCCGAAGCACAAAACAATATCGAATAGCCCAAACTTGTCCGGAGATAGATCAAGAACGTCCATGATGTGGTACTCTGCCTGCGAGTTCATCAGAGTTCTGGCGGTGGGAAAATTCGTTCCTTTGTTGAGGTCTATAGCCACTACCGAGGCACCGCGCCGCTCCATTTCGAAAGTGAACCAACCATCCCAAGCGCCCACGTCAAGCACCCTTTTTCCAGTCAGGTCTTCCGGAATTTCAAACTGCGCTATCCGCAATTTCAAACGCTCCAGGGTCTGAAGGCCTTCAATCACCTGGCCCGACGGCAGGCACAGACTGTGGTACCAGCCAAGCGTCTTGAGCTTCTCAAGCGTTGCTTGAAATGAGAGCGTATCGGATTCCTGCTGTGAAGTCTGCACAAAATTAATCAAAACACGATATCGGAAGGAATGGCCGCATTCGTGTCTTCAGCGTTAAAGGTCTAATCTAGGAAAGGTAAGGATACCCGAATTGGCCGCCGAACAGAACATTTCTTTCGTCTTTCATGACCCGTCGGGGAAGCGCTGGGCGCGTTTCCAGAGGGGCATGCAGAGCGCTGTCGTGGTGGGCGGCATTGGCCTCGCGTTGTTCATCCTTAGCATGATTGTGTTGCCCCGGCTGCCCTCGCTGGGTCTGCCCGCCGTTTCGCCCGTGCCCGATAAGCGCGAAGTGGCGGGCATCATCACGGGCCGTGCCGCCGCGCGCAACATTCCGTTCAAGTTCCAGCGGGACATGCGGAAAGACGCGAAAGACATCAAGTACATCAAGAGCAATTCGCCCGTGCTGCACCCCAGGCCCGCCGCTCGCACCGCGGAAGGCAAGCCCATGGTATTCGGGTTCTACGTGAATTGGGACCCCGCCAGCCAAGCGTCGCTGCGCGCCAATCTGGGGCGTCTGACTCACCTGATTCCGGAATGGTTTTTCCTGAAAAATGCCAAGGGGGATCTGGACGATCAGACCGATAAGACCGTCATCGCCATCGCCCGCCAAGCCAATCTGCCCATCATTGCGGAGGTCAACAATAACCGCCAGGGCTGGCAGCCGGAAGAACTGCATCAGGTGCTGATTCACAAAGACCGGCGCGAAAATCTGATCGATAACATCTTCACCAATCTGACCGAACACAAGTTCGCGGGCGTCAATATCGATTTCGAATCGCTGCTGCCGAAGGACCGGGAACCGCTAGTGCAATTCATGAAGGAGCTGCACGCCAAGCTGAAGCCAGCCGGCTTTCTGATTACCGAGAGCGTTCCTCCGGACGACCCGGCGTTCGATCTGAAGCGCTTGATCGAATACGAAGACTACATGCTGATCATGGTCTATGACGAGCATGAGCAATCCAGCGCGCCCGGCCCCGTGGCGAGCGAAGAGTGGTTCGAGAAGCAACTCGACCGTTTGAGCCGCCTGCTTCCGCCGGAGAAGACCATTATCGGCATGGGCGATTACGGCTACGACTGGATCATTGGCGAGACCGGCGGCACCGAAGCGAAGTTCAGCGATGTGATGGCCGCGGCCATTGCGAACCGCGCCGAAATTCACTGGGATGAAGACACGGCCAACCCCGTGCTGCGCTACAAGGACCGCGTTCACAACGGCGCGGAAGAGCATGAGGTCTGGTTTCTCGATGCGGTCACCGCGCTGAACCAGGTACAGGCGATTCACGATGAGGGATTCCGCGGCGTGGCCGTTTGGCGTCTGGGTGCCGAAGACCCCGACATGTGGAAAGTTCTCACGCCGGAAAAGTGGCCCGCGGAGCAGTTCGATGTCTCTTCGCTCACCACTCTCACCGCCAGCCATTCCGTGAACCATTACGGCGCGGGCGATCTGATTGCCGTTTCGCAGGAGCCTCGCGACGGCAAGCGAAGCGTGAAAGCGCCCCCTTCCCCGCCCGATGGCGATTTCTCAGAAAAGTTCGACACCTACCCAACCTACTGGGTGCTGGACCGAAGCGGCGATACGGATAAAAAGGAAGTCTGCCTGAGCTTCGATGATGGACCGGACCCCCTATACACACCGAAGATTCTGGATATTTTAAAAGCGCGAAAAGTGCCCGCCAGCTTCTTTCTGGTGGGTGTGAACGCGGAAGCCAACCCTTCGCTGGTGAGGCGCGAATATGCCGAGGGGCATGAGTTGGGAAACCATACTTACAGCCATCCGAATCTGGCGCTGGTAAGCGAACTGCGCACCAAATACGAACTCACGTTTACTCAGCGCATCATTGAAAACGCCATCGGGCATTCCACCATTTTGTTCCGGCCGCCTTACAATTCCGATAGCGAACCCACCACCGCGGGCGAGATTATTCCCATCTTCCGCGCGCAGCAATATGGCTTCGTCACCATCGGCGAAAGTATCGATCCGCGCGATTGGGAACCCGGCACCACTGCCGATAAAATTCTGAATGAAATTGAAGATGAGAAGGATCTGGGTCACGTGATTCTTCTGCACGATGCGGGCGGCGATCGCTCGGCAACCGTGCTGGCGCTCCCGCGCATCATCGATTACTACCAATCGCACGGATACCAGTTCGTGAAGGTGGGCGACCTGGTGGGCAAGACTCGCGCCGAAGTGATGCCGCTGCCTTCCGCCGAAGAAATGCGCTGGGCGCAGATTGAGGGCGGCGCATTCGATTTGAAAAGCAACTTGAAAGAACTGCTGGGCGTGCTGTTCCTGAGCGCCATCGTGCTGACCATGGCGCGCAGCCTGGTGTTCAGCATTCTGGCGCTTTTGCAAAAGCGCCGCGCGGCCAAACTGGTCTTCGATCCGCAATTTCACCCGCCCGTTTCCGTCATCATCGCGGCCTATAACGAAGAAAAGGTGATTGTCCGCACCGTGGAAAGCGTGCTTTCGAACGGCTACCATCCCATGGAGGTGATCGTGGTGGACGATGGCTCGAAAGATCGCACGCTGGAAGTGCTGCGGGAGCATTTCGGGGACGACGCGCGCGTGCAAATTCTGACCCAGCCGAATGGCGGAAAATCGGTTGCACTGAACAACGGTATCGGCCACTCGAAGTACGATCTGCTGATCGCCGTAGATGCCGATACGCTGTTCCGCAAGGAGACAATCGCCAACCTTGCGCGCCACTTCTGCGACCCTACCGTGGGGGCCGTGTCCGGCAACGCGAAGGTGGGCAACCGCGGCAAGCTACTCACGCGTTTTCAATCCATCGAATACATTTACGGCTTTAATCTGGACCGGCGCGCGCTCGATTTGCTGAATGCCATCACGGTGGTTCCCGGGGCCGTGGGCGCGTGGCGCAAGGACCTGATCCAGTGGCTGGGCGGCTTCGGGCACGACACTTTGGCGGAAGATGCCGATCTCACGATGGCCATCCGGCGGCTGGGTTACAAGATCCGCTATGAGCAGGATGCCATCGCGTACACCGAAGCGCCGGAAGATTTGCGCGGCCTCGCGAAACAGCGTTTCCGCTGGGCATTCGGCACGCTGCAAGCCGCCTGGAAGCATCGCGACGCCATGTTCGTTCCCAAATACGGAACACTGGGCTTCGTTGCGTTGCCCAGCATCTGGCTTTTTCAGGTGCTGCTGTCAGCGCTGTCTCCGTTCGCCGAAGTCTGCATGATCATCGCGCTCTTCGCGGGCAATTGGAAGATTGTACTGCTGTATTACATGGCGTTTTTCGTAATCGAACTGCTGACCGGCTTCCTGGCCTATGCTCTTGAAGGAGAGAAGCCCTGGGATCTGGCGCTGCTGTTTTTCCAGCGGATATACTTTCGCCAATTGATGCATTACGTCCTGCTGAAGAGCCTGATTTTCGCCATGCGCGGAAGGCTGGTGGGATGGGGCAAACTGGAACGGAGGGCCACGGTCTCTCAAGCCTGATGAGTTTTTACGAAGACATGGGAGTGCGGCGGGGGGCCAGCGCGGAAGAGGTGCGCGAACAATATCGCGTGCTGGTACGGCTGTTTCATCCCGACCAATTTTCAGACCCCGTAATGAAGGCCGCCGCCGAGGGGCAACTGCGGCGTTTCAACGAGATTGAAGCGGTGCTGACCGACCCGGCAAAGCGGCGCGTTTATGATTTCACCCTGCTGCAGGAACGTTCCGAGGCACCCATCGTGATACAAGCGCCGCCGCCCGCGCGTATGGAACGGCGCATCCCTTGGGGGTCGCTGGCCTGGGGTGCGGCGGCGATGGCTTGCGCCGGTGCGATTGTGTGGGTGAGCGATCATGAAACGCCCGCGGCGGCAGTGCATGAAATACACCAACCCACTTACACCGAACAAGGTGCCTCCGCCGCCGCGCGTGGCGAGGACTGGCGGGCGCGGGCGCGTGTGGCGGTGGCGGAGCGCGATCAGGCGTTGCGCGAAGTAGCGCGCCTGAGAGGCAGTTCCTTGGAAGCGCGAGCGGTGCCTTTTGCATCGGAGCATGCCGGAGCGGCGGCTACCATGGAAGCTCCGGCGGCCATACCCGTGCCCGCGCCGATTGCGCCTGTCGAATCGCGCAAAGCAGAGAATCGCTTCGCCGGTATCTGGTTTTACGCGCGCCGCGCCGGCAGCGACGCGAAGCTCTATGCTCCCGAATTTATCGAGACGCAAATCAGCGAGCGCGATGGCCAGGTTCGCGGCCGCTACCGCTCACGCTATCGCGTAACGGACCGCGCCATTTCGCCTTCGGTGAACTTCGAGTTTTCAGGGCAGGCGGCGGGCAACTCCGCCCAACTCCCGTTCGTTCGAGACGATGGCGCGCGCGGCGAGGTTCGCCTGCGCCTGCTTTCCGACCGTGAAATGGAACTGGCCTGGACCGCCTCCAATTCCACTTCACCATCGTTGACCAGCGGCACCGCCGTACTCACCCGAGGTCAGTAGTTCAGCTTCAGAGCCAACTGAATTTCGCGAGCATCGATGCGTGTTCCGCCAATGCTACCGAAGCCATTCCCCACGCCTGTGTTCGGCTGGCCGAAGATGGGATGGTTCAGCAGATTGAAGAACTCCGCGCGGAATTGAAAAGCGCGATTCTCAGTAATTTTGAAATTCTTAATCGCGCTGAAATCCACGTTCACCAGCGGGGGTCCAATCACGCTGTTGCGTCCCGTGTTGCCGAAACGATAGAGCGGCAGCGAGGGGTCAGTCGTGATGCGGTTCACGAAGTTTGCCGTGTTGAACCACTTGGTGGGTCCGCGCTGATCGCTGGGCAGATCGCTGCGTCCGCCATAGTTATCCGGGTAGCAGTTGCCGCCGCCATTCTGCACGCCGCTTCCGCAATAAAGCGTGAAGGGAAAGCCGCTTTGCAAGGTAGTGATGCCGCCTAACTGCCACCCGCCGATCAATGCGCGCGCAAACGGATTCGCGTTCTTGCCGAAGGGCAATTCGTAGACGAACGAGGTGGTCCAGCGATGCCGGAAATCATAGGCGGAAAGGCCGCGTTCGCCCGCCAAGTTGTAATCGTTCGAAGGTGTCAACGAATCTCCATCCACCGTGCGGATGCCGGAACCGTTGTCGATCGATTTGCTCCAGCTATAGGAACTGAGCACCGTCAGGCCGCGCGAAAAGCGTTTCTGATACCGCAGATACAGCCCGTGATAACTGGAGTGCGCGGCATCGTTCATCACCTGAAAACCGCCGGAATAAACAGGAAAGTTTGGGCGGCGGCTGTTGATGTTCGTGGGCGGTCCCAGGGCCGCCGTGTTGTAGGTCTGCAACCGCTGAAGATAGTTGCCGGATGAGCCAAGGTACGAGACTTCAAACGAGCTGGAATCGAAAAGTTCGCGCTGGATGCTAAAGGACCATTGATAAATGCGCGGAGTCTTCTGGTCATACTGGTTGGCCAGAATGAAACTCGGCGCACCGGTTAGTACGAACGGCACCTGATAGTTCAAAGTGGGTACCAGATTCGATGACGCGTTTTCATTACGCCGTATCGTGAACGGCGCATTGCGAACCAAATCGAACTGCGCGTTGCCGATATCGCGAACATAATAGATACCCGCGCCGGTGCGGATCACGGTCTTCGGATCGGCACTGTAAGCGATGCCCAGGCGCGGCGCGAAGTTCGCAGAGTCTGTGCGATAGGCGCGGTCGCCGAAGCGGCCATCGCGAACATAGGGCACGGTGGAGGGCAGCTTGAACGGCGGGTTGCCTTCGAACGGATCGCCCTTGCCGGCGCGCACATACACCGGCACAATGTCATTTGCCCAGTGAAAATCGATGTTTACGATGTTGGAGTGCTTATCGGTAAAGGGCGGCTCCAGCTCATAGCGAAGACCATAAGTAAGCGTCAGTTTGGGCGTGAGCTTCCAGGTATCCTGCGCGTAAAAGTTCAGCGAATAACTGCGGAAATTCGCGATGGGCGCGCCGGTCTGTCCTTCAGCGGTTTGAATGTAACCCAGCAGAAAATCCGCGATGGCATTTTGCGGCTGCACGCCGGTGCCGGTCGCGGTGGTGTAAGTGCCCCCGAACGTAAATCGCCCGCGCGGCACGACAGCGCCGATCTGGTTATAACGTGTGCGGCGATCATCGGTGCCGAACCGGAAAGAATGTTTGCCCTTGGTCCAGGCGAAGCTGTCGGTCCATTGGAAGGTGGTGTCGTAGTTGATGAAGGGGCAATCGGAACATTCGCCCACGCCGGAAAGCCCCGCGCCGAACTGCACAATCGGCACACCCCAATACGCGGCGATATCGGTTTGAATCCCGCCGATTCCTAATTCCGCCACCACGTTGCGCGTGTTCGCCGAACCCTGCTGATTCGCGGCAGTCAGGCGGTTCACACCAAACTTAAACTCATTCACCTTGTTCGCGCCCAGCACCAGAATGTGCGTCAGCACTTCCTGATTCACAATGACCTTGTTGTTGTAGCCAAGGTTCGGAGTCGTCAGCGGCAGGTAGCCGTTGTCATCGCCATGGCTATAGCGGAACTGAAAGCTGGAGGCTGCGCTTTGGATGTAATCCACGCGGCCCGTGTATTGATCGGCGTCGTTGCGCCGGCCTTCATTCGACACGAAATTATTGTTGTATCCAGGGCCGGTGGGCAGCGGGAAGTACCGGTCCAACAGAATTTGCGAAGCCTTCTGAATCCGGTTGGCCGGGATGATGTTGCCGGGAAAAGGCAGTGGCGCGGAGAGCACACCGTTCGCATCCGTAACGCGCGTCAGCGGATCGTAGAGGATGGTGCTGTACGAAGAAAAATTGCCGGTCCGGTCAATGGCGGGAGGCAGGCTGAAATTATTGGTCAGAGCTTTGCGTTCGCGCAGGCCCTCGTAATCGAAGAAGAAAAATAGCCTATTCTTGCCGCTGAACAGTTTGGGAATGGAGACCGGCCCGCCGAGCGTCGCCCCAAATTGATTGCGCTTGAACGGCGGAATGGGCTTGGTCTTGGAATCGAAGTAGTTCTTCGCGTCCAGATTGGAATTGCGCAAAAATTCAAACAGCACACCGTGATATTCGTTGGTGCCGCTGCGTGTGGTGGCGTTCACCTGGCTTAAACCGCGGCCGTATTCCACGCCGTATGTGCCGCTTTCCACCTTGAATTCCTGAAGCGCGTCCACCGATGGCAGAAAG
>JBBROT010000049.1:0-13602 GCA_038229155.1 Bryobacterales bacterium
ACTTCTTTACCCGTTCCGGTTTCGCCGGAGATCAGCACGGTGGAACGGCGGCTCGCCACCAAGCGGACCACTTCGCAAATCTGCAGTATCGCGTCGCTTTCGCCGATGATGCTGGTTTGCCAGGACGGCTTATTGTCAGCGGTTTGCACGCGCTTGCGATGGAGAGCCGCGGCGTCTTCGAGCGCAATTTGCAGTTCGGCCAGAATGGTGCCTGGAGATGTGGTTCCATCGAAAACCCCGGTGAGACCTAATTGGGCCAGGGGCAGCGCTTCGGCCATGGTGGAGTAGCGGCTTCGCACCAGGATGGGAACGTTTTCATGTTCGCGCCGGAGAATTTCCAGGCAGTCCAGAGCCTTATCCTTCTCAGAGAAGTTTGCGAACACAACCGCGTTTTTGAAATTGCGGCAGAGCAGAGTCAGGTCTTCCGGGCTTCTGGCAAGGGCGACGCTGGCGTCCGGAAGACCCGCCAGCAGATCGAGCTCGACCGAATCGGGTGCGGCTGAGGGGAGCCAAACAACTTTTTCACTGGTCGGCATTAGGGTGCTTGAACATACCATCGGTCAAAGTTGTGGAAACTTTAAGATTTTTTTCTCTTTTTTCGGTGCGAGTGCCGGTGGGGCGCGGAGAACGGATGGGACTCCACGTGACCGCAGTCCCGCTTTTCCCTGAGAATGTTACCTTCCGCCGGCAACCACTGTATTTCACAATGCTGCCCCAAACGCTTGAGCCATTTTACCCGCCGTGCAAACCACTTACACGTGCCGCGGAACAACACGACGCACAGCAGAACTCGCAGACGTTGGTGCTGAAGCACCTTCCACTGGTGCGGGCAATTGCCTGGCAGATCTACGGGAGCCTTCCGTTGCACGCGGCTGTCGAGATGGGGGATGTGGTGCAGGCCGGCCATGTGGGGCTGGTGGATGCAAGCCGTTCGTATCACCCGGGCGTTGAGGTGCCGTTTGCGAGTTATGCGCGTCATCGCATCCGGGGCGAGATTTTAGATAGCCTGCGCAAGCTCGATTCGGCTTCACGCGGACTGCGGCGCTGGCAGCGGCGGTTGGAAGTGGAAACCCGTAGCTTGACGCTTACTTTGAATCGCGAACCTTCTGAAGAGGAAGTGAGCACGAAGCTGGGAGTGGAGATCGATCAATTCAGAAAGCGCCGGTTGAACCTTTGGTATACGTCATCGTGCGCGGTGCCGGTAAGCCGTCCGGGAGAGCGGGACGATGGCAGCCGGGCCACCCCCGCGCCCGCCGAAGCCGGCCCGGATTCCGTGCAGGAGCGGCGGCAATTAAGGCAGTTCCTTTCGCGTGTCGTAGGGGTGCTACCGCCGCGTTCCCGCAAGGTGGTGCTCCTCTATTACCTTCGGAATTTGACCATGAAGCAGATTGGCGTGCTGCTCAACGTGAATGAAAGCAGGGTTTCACAGATTCACAAGCATGCGTTGGCAACCATGGCTAGAGGTCTGAAGGCGGCCGGCGTGAAGAGTTTACAAGATATCTAAATATCCGGTTAAATCTTTCGCGAAACGGGCCGATATGAACCTTGTAGGAGAGTGCACATGAGAATCGATGACCGGAATGCCGTTTCTGGCGGTGCCGCGAACCGAGCGGACGAACTGCGATCCACGGAAGGCGTTGCCGGAGGGAAAAACTCCTCCAGGTACCAGTCCCGTATCGGCGGAGATTCCGTGGAGTTGTCGGGTCCATCCCTCGTGGTTCGCAATTTCGATACAGCTCGATCCGCGCGAATTGAACAATTGGCCAAAGCTGTGCAATCCGGTTCATATTCGGTGAGCCCGGCGTTGATCGGTAAAGCTCTGGTTGGCGAAACCCTGGCCAATCCGGTGGAGCATGGCTCCGCATGACCCCCAATCTGGAAGCGGCAAATAAAGATCTAACCCTGGTGGTGCAAGCCCTTGTGAGCGCCCAAACGGATCAGTTAGCGCATGCCCAGCAATTGCTGGATGGGCTGGTTCGTTCGTTGGGTGAACTGGATTCGTTCGCGCGCCGCAGCCCGGCGTCGGTCCCTGGGGGCGAGTTGCGAAAGCTCCGCGCCTTGTTGGCGCGAGCGGGAAGTCTGAGCGGCATAGCACTCGAAAGTGTGGAGCGCCACATGACCCGAACCGGTCTTCAGGCGGCGGACGCCGGGTTTACGGTTCAGGTGCGGGGTTAGCCAATGTCAGGATTATTCGGTGCGCTGAATGCGTCTTCTCAATCGCTGGCGGCATTTCAGCAGGCAATCGAGATTTCGCAGAACAATATCAATAACTCATCGACGCCTGGCTACGCGGCTCAGATCGCGGATTTTTCGGCGCTTTCGTTCAATGCGCAATCGGGTCTGGCGGGCGGCGTTAGCGTATCGGGCCTCAGCACGCGCGACGGCTACCTGGATGAATCGGTAAGGCATCAGTACACAAGCCTGGGCACGGCGCAGCAACTGACGGAGAGCTTGAACAGAATCCAAAGCTCGTTCGATGTATCCGGCGCATCCGGCGTACCGGGCGCGTTGACAAAACTGTTCAGCAGCTTTTCCGCATTGAGCGTGGCACCGGGCAGCAATGCTTCCCGGCAGTCGGTAGTTGCGGCGGCGCAGGAAGCGGCGTCGGCGTTCCAGCAGACGGCTGGCGCGGTGTCGAAAGCCTCGGCGCAGGCCGATGGCCAGATTCAATCGCAGGTGGCGCGTATCGGGGCACTTGCCTCCGAAATACAGGGCTACAACAAACAGCGGGCTGGAAGCGGCACGGAGGATTCCGGCAGGGACGCCAGACTGAACGCGGCTCTTGAAAAGCTTTCGTCCATCGCAAACATCACCACCAGACCGGGCACGAACGGCACCACCGACGTTCTGCTGGACGGCCAAATTCCTCTTGTGCTGGGTGTGCAGCAATTTTCTTTTTCGGTAAGGCCCGCTCCCGCCACCGCAACACCGCCTGCGAACCCAGGCGGCCAGCCCGCGCTCCAGATTGTGGATGGCAACGGCACCGACATCACCAGCCATTTTTCCGGCGGCACCGTGGCCGGGCTTCTACAATTCCGGAACGGAACCCTGGCCGCGTTGCAGGGAGATCGCAATCAGACTGGATCACTGAACACGCTCGCCAAGGGTTTTGCGGATCGAGTGAATTCGCTCCTGACCTCTGGCGTGATTGCCGACGGGCCACCCGTTCAGCCTGGCGTTCCTCTGTTTACTTACGACACGACAGATGCGACGAAGACTGCCGGATCGCTCAGCGTGGTGAGCGGATTCACGGCCGCGCAAATTGCCACCATCTCCCCCGGGCCGCCTTCAGTGAGCAACGGAACGGCATTGGCGTTAGCGAACCTGGCCCACGGCACGGCAGCGGCGGATCAGGTAAACGGCTTCAGCTACACGCAATTCTTCGGCGAAATCGCAGGGGGCCTGGGCAGCGTTCTGGCCTCTCAGCAAGGTTCCGCGGACCTGTTCCAACAGGCGGCAACCCAGGCACAGTCGCTGCGTTCGCAACTCTCCGGTGTATCGCTGGATACGGAGGCTGTTCGTCTTTTGCAGTACCAGAAAGCATATAGCGCGTCCGCGAAAGTGATTAGCGTGCTCGATCAAATCACACAAACCACACTGGACATTCTGAAATAGGCCTATGCTCTCAAACTTGGACCCCGCATCCCAGCGCTTTCTAGCGGATTTAAACCGTATCCAGCTCCGGTCGAGCACGGCTGAGAGCCAGATCTCTTCAGGGCTGAAGGTTCAATCCGCCAGTGACGCGCCAGATCAGATCGGCACGCTATTGCAGTTGGAATCCGAACGGTCCGTGAATAAGCAGACTCTCTCCAACTTGAACCGCGTGCAAACGGAAGTGAACGCAGCGGACAACGCGCTGACCACTGCTGTGCAATTGCTGGACAAGATCACGCAGGTGGTGGGCCAGGGCCTTAGCTCCTCAACCGCGCAAGAACGCGTGAAATACGCTCAACAAGTTACGGACTTACAAGGGCAGTTGGTTTCGCTCACGTCGACCACGGCGGAAGGGCGTTACATTTTCGACGGGGGCGACGAATCCGGCGCGCCTTACCAATCGGATCCCACGGCGGTTAACGGTGCAATCCGGCTGAGGACCACTACGGCCAGCAGGCAGGTTCAGGATTCCGCCGGAAACTCATTTCAGTTCGCCCGTTCCGCGCAGGACATTTTCGATCAGAGGGATTCAGCCGATCTTCCGACGGCAACTAACATTTTTGCCGCGATCGGGAGCGCAATCACGGCCTTGAATGCAAATAATCCCGCCGCAATCGCCACCTCCATCGATGTGCTTCACGGCGCGTCCGAGTACCTGGGCATTCAGCAAACGTTTTACGGGACCGTTCAGGACCGGTTGGCATCATCCACGTCCACCGCACAATCGCTCGACATCTCGCTCCAAACACAAATTGGAGATATCAGGAATGCCGATCTGACGGAAGCGTCACTCGAGTTCAATCGTTCCAATACGGAGTTGCAAGCCTCGCTTGCGGCTAAGGGCAAGTCGCAGCTCAGATCGCTCTTCGACTACCTCGCCTGATCCATGGCCACACAACTTTCACAGCGCGAAATCGATTCGGTATTTAAGAGTCTTCAGAGCAATGCCGCAGAGGAGCAAGTCGCTCAAAAGGCGCAACTGTTCGATTTTCGCAGGTTGGATCGTATCGCCAAATCGCAATTGCGGGCGATTCACCTGCTGCACGACAACTTTGTCCGCAACTTAGTCTCCAGCTTATCCGCCTACCTCAGGACATACCTGATTGTGAATTTGGTCAGTGTGGAGCAGCTCTCGTATGCGGAGTTTCTGGAATGCCTGCCTTCTCCTACTTGTATCGCCTCTCTGGGTTTGCGTCCTTACGATGGCAATGCTGTCCTGGAGTTGAACTCCTCCCTGATCTTTCCCATTCTGGAGATTCTGCTGGGAGGCAACGGTAAGACCTCTACCAGTATTCAGCGCGAGATCACTGAAATTGAGCAGAACCTGCTGGATGGCTTATTCAGAATTATTCTTCACGATCTGAAAGAGGCCTGGAAGGGAGTAACCACCATTGACTTCACAATCGACTCTGTTGAAACGGAGCCGCAGCTCCTCCAAATTCTATCGCCAGGTGAAGCGGTGGTGGCCATTGCAATAGAGATTCGCATCGGCGAAACGATCGGGATGATGAACATCGCCATTCCGTCCATCATCATCAAAATGATGCGCCAGAAGTTCGATCAGCAATGGACGGTGCGCAAGACGGAAGCCAGCAGCGATGAGCAGGTTCGCATTCTGGATCTAATCCGGCCGGCCAAGGTAACCGCGCAGATTGTGCTGGACGGGCCCACGCTTCTGCTGGAGGACCTGGTGAAGTTGGAAGAAGGCGACGTGCTGACGTTCGATTACCCGGTGGACAAGCCGCTCGATTTATTAATCAATGGCAAACGTAAGTTCAATGGGCAGATTGCGACATTTGGACAGCGGTTGGGTTTTGCGGTGGAGAATGTCTATACTCCGCAAGTGGCCCGGCCGGCTGCGCAATAGGCTGTCAGGCGGCGGGAGCGAACCCATGAATTGCTTGATCTGGAGCTTCACGCCTCAAATGGCGCAACAGGTAGGCGCATGCCGAACTGGTGACGCGGTCATCCGGGCGTTCCGCGGCTCCACGCATGGCGCATTCAATGGCTTCGTTTCGCTCTTCTTCAAATGTGCTTTGGCCAGCCGGTGCGGCCGCTCTTCTGCTCATAACTTACTTATCGGCGAGGGCGGCGAACATTTGAATCTTTTTTGCTATAAAGTTTCGCGCGGAGTCCGACGATCCTCTTTTGTCGGAGAGATTTTGGCATGAATTCTGATCAGCGCCGCAGTCCTGATTTTGCAACCCTCGCTGGGGCGGTCATCGCCCTTGGCGGTATCCTGGGCGGTCTCATTCTGGAAGGCGGCAGCATTCGCGACATTGCGCAAATCACCGCCGCGCTCATGGTTGTTGGCGGCACGTTGGGAGCCGTCTTTATCTCGACACCTCTGCATACGTTAATCGGTGCCTCGCGAAGTTTGCGGTTGCTGTTCTTCGACACAGTGTCCCCCATTGAGCAGACGCTCGATACGATCATTCGTCTTTCGACTAAGGCGAGAAAGACGGGCATCGGCTCCCTGGAGCAGGACGCGCGCGCGATGGAGGACACGTTTCTTGGGAAAGGCATCACCCTTCTGGTGGACAACACGCCGCTCGAACAAGTTCGCGGGATGCTGGAACTGGAGCTGGACCTGGAGGAGTGCCGCCTGGATAGCGAAGCCAAGGTGTTCGAAACAGGCGGCGGATACGCGCCCACCGTGGGAATCATCGGAGCCGTGCTGGGGCTGATTCAAGTGATGAAGCACCTCGAGAACATTGATGAAGTAGGCCGCGGTATTGCCGTCTCCTTCGTCGCGACCATCTATGGTGTCGCGCTAGCGAACTTGATTCTGTTGCCCGCCGCCGCCAAGTTGCGCTTCCGCGCGGCGCGTATCGTGCAATTGCGCGAACTCACTGTGGAAGGCATCGCGGGAATTTCGGAAGCAATGAACACCTCGCTGCTGCGCATGAAGCTGGAGCCATATCTCTTCACATCGAAACCGGCGCGCAGAGTGAAGCCTGTGGCGCATCCCCGGCCGGCACCTTCGGCAGCCTAGTATGCCGCGTCGCCGGAAACCTCATATCGTGCCCGCGAGCCATGACCGCTGGCTGGTCTCTTACGCGGACTTCATCACGCTTCTGTTCGCCTTTTTCGTGGTCATGTTCGCCACCTCGGAGACGAATAAGCAAAAGGCGCGCAAACTTTCGGAATCCGTAGAGAAGGCGTTTGGTCATAAGGTCCCCACGGCTTCCCGCACCCAGCCGGTGAAAACGCCACCCGCGGCTGCAGTCGATTCGCAGTTTGCAGACCTGACACCCTCGCTGCGGCTGCTGGAAAAACAATTGGCCAGTGAACTGAACGCGGGCACCATGCATCTGAGCCTTCAGCCCAGGGGCCTCGTGATCACATTGGGCGAAGCCGCGTTCTTTGCGCCCGGTGAAGACCGTGTGCAGCCGAGCGCGTTCGAGAGTCTGGCCAAAGTTGCTAACGCGCTGGGAAAGCTGCCGAATCCGGTTCGTCTGGAAGGGCATTCCGATTCCACTCCCATCCATAGCGCCCGCTTCTCCAGCAACTGGGAGCTCTCCTCAGCCCGGGCAGTTCAAGTCTTGAAAACTCTCGAAGAACGCTACGGCACCGACAGGTTTCGCCTCTCCGCCGCCGGCTATGCCGATACGGTCCCGGTCGAGCCGAACGACACCGAAGCGGGCCGGATGCGGAACCGCCGTGTAGATCTGGTGGTGCTGAGCCGGACAGGGTCGACCAACGAACCCGCGCTACAAAGGAAGACGCCATGAAACTGGCTCGCGACGTCTGTTCCGCGGTGTCCTTTGCGATCGCGAGGCGGTTGGATCGAATTCGCCTGGCACATGTTGCTTTTGAGCAGAAGTTGATGACGGTGACCGCCACGATTCAGCGGTTTCTTTAGCACCATCGCCCTTCTGCGAAACAACATTTTGACGCCATCGGTAAGTCCCCGGCATCCGCCTAGATATGGGAGGCTCACGCACGGAGGATTCACCGGTTGTGGTGGTATTGGGCGCGGCGGGCGGCATCGGTTCCGCTTTGACGCGACGCCTCGCCGCCGAAGGTGCCCGCTTGGTCTTGGCGGGCCGTACGCCGGGTTCCATCGCCTTGCTTGCGGGTGAACTGGGAGCGCACGGAACCGTGGTGGATGCCACTCGCTTCGAGCAGGTAGACGCGGTTTTTGCCGAAGCCCTGGAACTTCACGGGCGCGTGGACGGCGTGGTGAATTGTGTCGGCTCATTGTTGCTGAAACCCGCGCATCTCACCTCGGAAGCCGAATTTTTGGAGACGGTGGCGGCCAACCTGACGTCCGCGTTCGCCGCGGTTCGAGCGGGGGCAAGCGCGATGACCAAGACCGGGGGGGGCGCGATTGCGCTGGTTTCGTCCGTCGCGGCGCGCACCGGTTTGGCCAATCATGAAGCGATCGCGGCGGCAAAAGCTGGAGTCATCGGGCTTACTCTCTCCGCCGCAGCCACGTATGCCCGTCAGCGAATCCGCGTGAACTGCGTGGCCCCCGCCTTGATTCGAACGCCCTTGACCAGGAAATTCACCGAAAATGAGGCCGCGCTCAAGGCTTCCGTCAACATGTATCCGCTGGGCCGGATCGGGGAGCCGGCCGATGTCGCCAGCGCGCTGGCCTGGTTGATCCATCGCGATCAAAGCTGGGTAACGGGGCAGGTGATCGGGGTCGATGGCGGCCTGGGAAGCCTGCGCTCGTCCGCTTCGTCGTGAGCCCGTTTCCGGTGCGAACTTGCCTCATCATCGGTGCTGGAATGGCGGGCCTGAACGCCGCCCGGGTGCTGACGCGCGCTGGTTGGGAAGTGACGGTTCTGGACAAGGGACGCGGCGTCGGCGGGCGGTTAGCCACGCGCCGGATCGATGACGGAGTCTACGATCATGGCGCTCAGTTCATCACGGTTCGCGACCCGCGCTTTGAACGAGTAATGGCCGCTCTGGAACAGGAAGGCGTGATCTACGAATGGTGCCGGGGCATCGGCACGCCCGCTCAGCCGGCACAAATCGACGGCCATCCGCGCTATCAGGGAACAGGAGGTATGGCCGCCATCGCCAAGCATCTGGCGCGCGGCATCGATGTCCGTATCCGTCACCGCGTTGTGAAGCTGCAGCAATCGCCCGGCACCTGGACCGCCGCGTTGGAATCGGGGCAATCCGTAGAGGCTGATTCGCTGATTGTGACCACTCCCGTACCCCAGGCGCTCGATCTGCTCGACTTGGGCGGCACCGAACTTCCAGACCGGTCGCGCGGCGAATTGGACCGCATGAAATACCATCCGTGTTTGGCCTTGATGGTGTCGATGGACCGGCCCAGCCTGCTGCCTCATCCGGGCGCTCTGCGGTTCGAAGAGGGGCCGCTTGCCTTCATCTGCGATAACCGGATCAAGGGCATTTCGCCGGACACGACAGCACTCACGGTACATGCGAGCTCCGCGTTCAGCCGCGAACATTGGGGCGTGGGTGAAAATGTGGTGACTGAATTTTTGCTTCGGCAGGCGCAGCCCTGGTTATCCGGGTCGCCGCGCGTGGCGGTGCTTCATCGCTGGCGATTCAGCATGCCCGTGGAAGCCTACCCGGCGCCATTTCTCTCCGTGCCGGGCCCCGCGCCCCTTTTCTTTGCCGGCGACATTTTCAACGGGCCCCGCGTGGAAGGCGCGGCGCTTTCCGGTATGGCCGCGGCGGAGGAATTGCTAGCATCGTCAGTATGACCTCCGCCGGTTTGAACGCGATCGACCACATTGCCGTTCCGGTTACCGATATCGCCGCTTCAGTGGATTGGTATACCAAGACCTTCGAATGCACGGTGGATTATCAGGATGCCACCTGGGCCCTGCTGGGGTTCGCCAACATTCGTCTGGCCCTGGTGATTCCGGAACAACATCCCGCGCACATTGGGTTCGTTCATGCGAATGCGGAAGGCTTCGGTGCCCTGAAAATGCATCGCGATGGAACGCGCTCCTGCTACATCGCCGACCCTTCGGGAAACTCCATTGAAGTTTTGGCTGCCGATAGCTTGCCGGGCGCATAGATGAACAGGCCTGTCACGATCGTGGGCGCCGGGTTGGCCGGCTTGAGTTGTGCGCGCGAGTTGAAGGCGCATGGCGTGGAAGCTGTTCTGCTGGAAGCGTCTGAACATGTGGGCGGCCGCGTTTATACGGACGAATATGAAGGCTTCCTGCTGGACGGCGGCTTCCAGGTGATGCTGACCGCGTATCCCGAATGCCGGCGTCTGCTGGATTACGAATCGCTGCACCTGAAGAAGTTTTATCCAGGCGCGCTGGTGCGCTTCGGCGGCAAGTGCCATCGCGTCGCGGACCCTTGGAGGCACCCGGCTGAAGCGGCCGCGTCCCTCGCTTCGCCCATCGGCACGTTCATGGATAAGATGCGCGTGTCTTCTCTGCGCACTTCGGTCACGCAGGCCACCATTGCCGATCTGTTTCAGCGCCCAGAGACCACCACGCTGCAGGCCCTGAAGAATTACCGTTTCAGCGCGAATCTGATTGACCGTTTCTTCCGGCCCTTCCTGGGCGGCATTTTCCTGGAGCGCGAGTTGGAAACATCCAGCCGCCTTTTTGAATTTATTTTCAAGATGTTCTCGGAAGGCGACACCGCGCTGCCCGCGACCGGGATGCGGGCCATACCGCTGCAGATGGGCCATGAACTGGATGTAAGGCTGAACACCAGAGTGACGGAGTTGCCGCAGGGGCCGGTTGTGGTGGCAGTGGAAGCGCCGGAAGCCGCGCGTCTTCTTGGCGAAGCGGCTCCGCCCACCGGCAGATCGGTGGATTGTCTTTACTATGCCGCGGAGGCGGCCCCAGTCACGGAGCCCATTCTCATCCTGAATGGAGAAGGCACCGGCCCGGTGAATAACTGCAGCGTGGTGAGTGCCGTTGCTCCGGGTTACGCGCCCGCTGGGGCATCGCTCATTTCCGTGTCTGTGTTGAAGAGCGCACCAGAGACAGCGGTCCGGACACAGCTTGCCGAATGGTTCGGGCCGAACGTGATGCGCTGGCAGCATCTGCGCACCTATCACATTCCCTACGCGCAGCCGGTTCAGAAGGTCTATGCGCCGAAGGACGCGCGAGTGCGTCCAGGGCTGTACCGATGCGGCGATTATGCGCAGAATGCGTCACTCGATGGTGCGCTCGCTTCGGGTCATTTGGCGGCGCGAGCGTTGCTCGAAGATCGCGATCGCAATCTGATTTCCTAGTCGCTTCGGCGCTGAAAGACGGTCTGAAGTTCTGGGCGCGTCAGGCGATAGGGAAGCCATTCGCTGGAACGCTTCGCTCCGAAACGCTCATAGAAATCGATGGAAGGCTGGTTCCAATCGAGCACCGTCCACTCCATGCGTCCGCAGCCCCGGTTATGAGCTAATTCCGCCATCGCGCGGAATAATGCGGACCCCGCACCTTTGCCACGGTGTTCGGGAAGCACGAAGAGATCTTCCATAAACAGGGTTGGCAACGCGAGGAATGTGGAGTACGTTTCGAAGAAAAACGTGTAGCCCACGGGAACACCATCCAGTTCGGCCAGCATGGATTCCACGCGTGGCCGCTTCGCAAACAGATCGCGCACCAGGCGGCGTTGCGCGTCTTCATCGGGCGGTGAAAGTTTTTCGTAATCCGCCAGCGCGACGATCAACCGCAGCAGCACATCGGCATCTTCACGCTCCGTCTTGCGTACGCTGATGCTCATCACGCGGTTTCCAAGGCACTGTTCTTGCGCCCGAAGACGAAATAGAGCGAGAGCCCGATTGCCAGCCATGCGAAGAAACGAACCCAAGTGATTAGCGGCAGGCCCATCATCAGCACCACGCAGCAGACAATCGATAAAATGGGAACCATCGGCACCAGGGGAACGCGGAAGCTGCGGGGCCGATCCGGCTGCTTCCTGCGGAGCACAATCACGCTGGCCGAAACCAGCACAAAGGCGAAGAGCGTACCGATATTCGAGAGTTCCGCGAAGGTGGCGATATCCCACAAGCCCGCCGGAATCCCCACCACCAGCCCGGCGATCCAGGTGCTGATATGGGGGGTCCGATAGACCGGATGGACTCGCGAGAAAAGAGCGGGCAGCAGACCGTCGCGCGACATGGCGAACCACACACGCGCCTGCCCATATTGATACACCAGCAGGGACGACATCATGCCCATAAGCGCCCCGAAAGTGACCACCACACGCAGCCGGTTATAGCCCAAGGCTTTCAAGGCATCCGCCACGGGAGAATCCGTATTCAAGGTCTGGTACTTCGCAATTCCCGTGAGCACCAGGGCAACGCTTCCGTAGAGAATCGTGCAGACAATCAGGGTGGCGATGATGCCGAAGGGCATGTCGCGCTGAGGCCGCTTGCACTCTTCGGCGGCTGTTGAGATGGAATCGAAACCGATGTACGTGAAGAAGACGATGGAGGCACCGGTCAGGATTCCAGAGAACCCGTTTGGAGCGAATGGCTTCCAGTTTTCCACTTTGATGGCATTGGCGGCACCCGCGCAAAACAGCACGATGGCCAGAATTTTCACAATCACCATTACCGTATTCGCGCCCGCGCTTTCGCGCACGCCGCGCACCAATACCCAGGTCACCAGCATGGTGATCAGAAGCGCCGGCACGTTGAAGATGCCGCTGGGCTGGCCTGAGGCGGCGAATGCGGGATAAGCCAGAGCCGCGGGCAAATGGAAGCCCAACAGATTGTCGCCCAGGTCCTGTAGATAAGCGGAAAAGCCCACCGCCACGGACATGTTCGAGACAGCGTATTCCAGGATCAAATCCCAGCCGATGATCCAGGCGACGATCTCGCCCAAGATCGCGTAAGAGTATGTGTAGGCGCTGCCCGCCACGGGAATCATGGAGGCAAGTTCAGCATAGCAAAGGCCAGCGAAGACGCACGCAATCGCCACCAGCAAAAATGAAATAGAGACAGCGGGCCCCGCGCCTTCGCGGCCCATCATGGAACCGGCGTGAGCGCCTTGCGTTATCAGGTCAAGGATGGTGGCGTGAAAAATCGATTCGATCTTTTCAACTTTCCCCGCCGCGGCAGTACCGGTGAGCGTGAAAATACCGGAGCCGATTACGGCTCCCACCCCGAGCGCAGTTAAGCTCCAGGGTCCCAACGACTTTCGGAGCTGGCCATCGGGCCGCTCCGAAGCCTCAATCAGTGTGTCAATGCTCTTAGTGCGAAAGAGCCGCGACACCTACCGTTTCCGCTGTCCTTGCACAAGCTTCTTCACTTTCTTCTTGTTTTCTCCGCGAGCGACCCCGGCCTTGCGCTTCGCTTTCGGCGCTGCCTTCTTGCGCGCCACGCGCTTCAGTTGCTTTCGCTCTGCTTTGTCTTCCGTCTTCTTTGTATCCATTGCTCTATCGAGTTTACTTGAAATGAAGACGAAACACTGGGGACAAGATTCGCGTTCTTGAGATTCTTCGTGATTTGGCACAGAGAAGCCTATAACGAAGAAAAGATTCGGGAGATTCAATTTGCAGAAAAATCAGGACTTGACTCAAAAAAGAGAGTTGCGAAGCAATGATTGATTAATTTCATAAGTTGCGCTCGGAAACGTAGGGCAACAGCCCGGAAACCAAGTCATTGTGACGCTCACGCGGGGTTTAAGGTCCTGAATGGCACTCTCTAGCAGGAGTGTGGGATTCTCGACCCTTCTCCGAGGTTCGTGAGGTAACCTTTAGATCTACTGCAATCTCTTAAAACGGCAACAAACCGATGGCACGAATAGAAGGCATGCGTATCCGGAATTTTCGCGCTTTGCGCGATGTGACACTCGGCAAGTTGTGGAGTCTGCAGCAAGACGAACCGCTCACGCCAATGACCGCGGTCATTGGAAGAAATGGCTCGGGAAAAAGTACACTTTTTGATGCTTTCGGATTCCTTGCGGATTGTTTGAAGATCGGTTTGGAAGAGGCTTTCGATTCGAAAGGGCGCGGCGGATTTGAGCGGGTCAGGTCTCAGGGATGCGAAGG